>JABRVY010000115.1:0-6198 GCA_039961755.1 Acidobacteriota bacterium
GCCCCTCCCCTTCCCCCGCCTCGGCGGCGGGTGCCTCTCCGAGTGCGGCCAGCGCCCGGGTGAGCTCCTCCTCCCCCAGGCGGGAGTGATGCCTCAGCAGCTCGAAGGGGCGAGGCACGGGTGCGCCGGCATCGTCCAGGAAGAGGGAGCGGCGGCCGGTCCGGCGGTGGATACCCAGGGGGAGCTTGATGAGGTTGCCAAGCCCCCTGGTGCCGGGGCGGGAGGCCTTGGGGAACCACTCCAGGGAGCAGGAGGCGGGCATGTGGGGGGTGAGGTGGGCGAGAAGGGCGCGGCCCAGCGCCACCAACCGGCCAGCGTGCAGGGGTTCGGCCAGGGGGAACCACAGGTGGCGCCCCTTGTAGCCGGAGTCCTCCACCAGGGGGCGCAACCCCAGGGCGCGACAGCGCTGGACTGCGGTGGCGGTGGCGGCGGCCAGCTCTTCGCGCACCCGCCGGGCCACCTCGCGGTGGCGCTGCGCCTCGCTGAGGACAGTGCGGTGAAGGTCGATGTCCAGGGCACAGAACAGACAGGTGCCGTCCAGCCGGATGGGGTAGACCCCGAGGGTGAGGTCGCCCGCGAAGTGCTGCCGCAGCACCCGGGGGGTGAGGGGCTCCCGCACCGGGGCGTAGCCGCCCTGGCCGGACTTGGGGTTGAACCACTGGCGGGCGTAGACGTCCTCGCGCCCGCCGAAGAGGCCGAGGAAGCGAGCGCAGTCGGCGTCGGAGGCCACCAGCGAGGGGGGAGGTCCGGCGACGTCCTCCTCTTCGGGCTCTTCGACGCCCTCGTCGGGGCGCGGCAGGTGGACCGCCACCCCGGCAGACCTGGCCCGTTCCCACAGGGCCTTCGCCCTGGGCTCGGCCCCGCTGTCCACCAGGAGGTCGATGAGCCGCTGGGTGAGGGCGGCGTCGAGGGGGTCGAGGTCGACGCGGCGGGTGAGGAGATTGACGGCGCGCTCGAAGTTGCCCCGCTCCAGGGCCAGCTCCACCAGGTGCTCCAGGGCCACCCGGTCCTCGGGGTCGTCGCGCAGGGCGAGGTTCAACTCCCGCTCGGCCACCCCGGCGAGGCCCAGCTCCTCGGCCAGGAGTCCCCACTCACGGTGCTCTCCGGCCAGCTGGAGGCGGGCGGCCGTCGCGCTGCGAAGGGCCTCCCGGGCGTCGTCCAGGGCGCCGGCGGCGAGGAGGTGGTGTACCCGCTGCAGCGCGGCGGCGTCGGGAGTGGTCATTCGTCCTCGACTCCCGCAACTTCCGGCGTGTCGCGCAGCTGCCAGACGTCCTCCACGCCGTCGAGGTGGTCGAAGGCGGGCAGGAGTTCGTCCCGCAAGGCCTGGGACGCGCCACCCACGTCCACCGGCTCCGGCCGCATCCCGGCGTGGGCGAGGGGGTTGCGGCGATTGGTGATCTTGTTCCACAGGTCCCGCAGCCGCTTCTCGTCCTCCGACAGGGGGCGAGGCGGTGGGGTGGAAGCCAGCCCCCGCAGGCGATTTTCCGCTCTCTTGCGAGTGGGTATCGGCAGCCAGTCCTGCGACTCTCCCCAGGCCAGGAGGACGCGGTTGATCACCAGCTCCCGGAGGGCGCGCAAGGCGGCGTCCACCATGCCGGCCTCCAGCCACGCCACCACCAGCCGCCTCTGCCGACGGATCTCGTCGTGGTCGAGCACATGGTTCCGCTTGGGGTCTCTGCTGGCCACGGAGGGAAGGGCGAAACCGTCGAGCACGCTGACCAGATCCCGGGCCAGGGAGGCAAAGGGGGGTAGCAGCCGGGCCGCGGCCTGCTCCGCGTCGAAGGCGGTGGTGGCCCCCAGACGCTGGCGCACCGAGAGTCCCACCTCCAGGGGCAGGCCCGCGCGCAGGAAAGGCCCGGCCTCCTTGGCGGCGCTGATGGCGGCGCGCAGGTGTCCCTGGGGCTGCTGCCCGGCCTGGGCGCGCTGGCGCCGGGCGGCTTTCTCCAGCGGATCGATGAGGCGGCCGACGGTGGCGGTGTCCAGCCGCTCCCGGAAGGCCCGCACCGCCTCCGCCCAGTCGGCCAGATCGGCGAAGTGAGAGAGGTCCAGGTAGGGCGTGAGGTCTTTCTGGTTCGGGTCGTACGCCCCGTAGCCCCACACCCCCCGGCGAACCAGGCCGCGCCGTTCGAGGTAGAGGGCCAGCCACGAGTGGGCCATGGGGATGGCGCGGAAGGCATGGGTGAGGTCGATGTGGAGGGTCAGCGACCGTTCCCTGGAGGCGCCGTGGCGCTGCAGCCAGCGCTCCAGCTGCGGCAGCACCGCCCACAGCTGCTCGGGGCGGCGCGGCACCTCGTGGCGCTCCACCTCGTGCAGCTCCCAGGGCAGCCCCAGGCGCTCCGCCTCCGCCCGAACCGCCGCCTCCTTGTCCTCCCACGCCGCGTCGGTGCAGGCGAAGAGCACGGCTTGCGGCGCGTGGCCGGACTCGCGGAGCCACCACCAGAGGGCGAGGCCCGCCACACAGGAACCCACGTTCTTGCCGTCCGCCATCACGTAGGTCGTCCGCTCGTAGTGGGGCGGCGGGAGCTGCCGGTTACCGCGCCCCAGGTTGACGATGAGGACGTGGGTTTCAACGCTTTGCGGGATGCTCGCTTCTGCGGTCATGGGCAAACCTCCAGTATTCCACTCCGGGGGCGGCCCGCCGGGCGTCGCCCCGGGGCGCCGGCGGCGAGGGCGTGGCGAGACGGCCGGCCATTTGACGAGGTCACGCGATTATCCTTCCCCGCCTCCAGGGAATTGGACCAGCTCCGCTTCTGAAAAACCAAGGAGCGTCAGGGCGGCGGGGAAGAGACTGGCGAAGGTGCCGGCCTTGACGTGCGAATACCCGTGTTCACGCCAGCAGTGGTTGCGGGCAGCTTGAAGCGCTTTCAGCGTCTCCTCCTGGGCACGCAACCTCAGCCCCAATTCATCGTTGAGAGCCACCAGCAATTCCACGCTGTCCTGCAGGCCCAATTGACCTTCCTCGCGGTTTGCTCGCGCACATCGTTCCCGTAAATGAGGGACCCTTTGGACGTCGTCCGGCGAGCAGCGACTGTTGTCGATACCGTAGCCAATCCGCAAACGTCCCTTGACCATCTTCTCCACTGCGGCGTACAACATCATCACGCCGTCTTCGTAATCTCGTCTCAGATGCGCCCGCCGCCAGGCGCAGGCGCAAAGATCTCGCGGAATCTCGCGGCCGGACAGACCAGAATAAACTTCCACAGAAACACGTTTACCATCAAACTTGGCCAGTCTTTCCCATTCTTTTCGGACCGCCCGCAGGAAAGGAAAGGCCGCCTCCACCTGCGACAACAGCTGCTCTTCCCGTTCCCCGGCCGATCGCGCCAATAAAGCGCGCAAATCCCTCAGCCCTTCCTCCACTTCCTTTTCCGCGTCGTTATAATATTGTCGATCCCAGGCGGCCAGGCCTTCAAAGGCCTTTCGCAAAGCCGCCGCCAGCAACGCGTAGTATCCGGTTCCCTCTCCTTCCAACAGGTGGGCCGCCTCCTCGTAGCGGCCCAGGGGTAAGAGTCGCAATGCGTTCTCGATCTTTTCCGCGGCGAGGGTATTCCACGGATTCGATTGCGCGAGAATTTTCTCCTTTCCATCAACAACGATCCAGTTTCCCTCCCTTCGTCTCCCTTCCGGGCCTCCCCCCACGTAGGAAAACCGTCCGACTCGCGGAGCCAGCGCCAGAACTGTCGCTGCCGACATTACCTTCGTGCCACCCGTGAAGTCCGCCACGAGGTCGGTAAACTTGAGTTCCCAATGCGCTAGTATTCCCGGCAATTTTTCCAAAATTATGCGATAGGTGGCTTCCAAATCTTCCTCATCACCAGTAAATATTTTTTCGATACGTTCGGGTCGATAGTCTGATGGAAGGCCCTCCAGTACAGTGCGCACTCCTTCTTCTGAAGTTCTTGACACAAAAAAGATAATGGCAGGGGGGCGATAATGTTTCAGCGTCTCGATAAGCGGGGGAATGCTTCTACCCACGGAAACGAACATCGCCCGCGGCGGCAGAACATCGTCTTTT
Source organism: Acidobacteriota bacterium (assembly GCA_039961755.1). Lineage (GTDB taxonomy): Bacteria > Acidobacteriota > Thermoanaerobaculia > Thermoanaerobaculales > Thermoanaerobaculaceae > CALEVZ01. Next base: position 4,016 of record JABRVY010000115.1, read on the forward strand.
TCTGAGGTATGCACGTTCATAATGACCTCCCTTGCGCCACACGAGTCCGGGCACCAAGGTATTTTGCGGCACCGCCACCAACCGCTGAATGGCGGCGCGCGGTTGTGCGGGATCTCGCCGCCCGCCGGGGGAGACGAGCAGGTCGCCGCCCGACCCCTTCCCGTGGCCGGCAAGTTGAACGTTCCAGGGGCAACCGGCGGCCCGCGAAATGCGACCCCGTCCTCGGTGGCGGCGGTAGCGGGTCGACCGCGCGTGATGGGCCGGCTTCCCCCGCCCGACGACCTTGACGAGCCCGCCGATCGGGTAGTACGGTCTGTGGTAAGAGGGAGGGGTGCCATGCGCACGCGGGTGTCCACCAAGGGGCAAGTGGTGATTCCCAGGGCGGCGCGGGAGGCCCTGGGGCTCGAGCAGGGAGACGAGCTGGAGGTGCGCGTCGAGGGGGAGCGGATCCTGCTCGAGAAGGCCCCCCAGGAGCGCGAGGACTGGCGCCGGTGGGAGGGCCGTTTCGAGGAGTTTTCTCTGACCGCGGACCTGGTGAACGAACACCGCCGGGAGGTGGAGGGTGAGGGCCTGCCTTGACGCCTTTGCGCTGCTCGCGTGGCTGCAGCGCGAGCGCGGTTGGGAACAAGTGCGCGAGGTCCTGACGCCCCCCGCAGGGACAACAGGCCCGGTATGTGTGATGTCGGTGGTCAACCTCGGGGAGGTGTTTTACACCCTGCACCGGCGGGCGGGGGGCCGCCCGGCCCAGGAACTGTGGTGGGCAGTGATGTCCGGCGAACTGCCGATCGCGCCCGTGGAGGTCACCGCCCCCCGGGCGCTGCGGGCGGCAAGGCTCAAGGCCGTCATGCCCATGTCCTTCGCCGACGCCTTCGCCTGCGCCACGGCGGTGGAGTACGGGGTTCCGCTGCTCACCGGCGACCCGGAAATCCTCGCCGCCCGGGCGGCGCTCCGCCTCGAAGTGCTCGAGCTGCGCTAGTGGACCCGCCCCGCCGAAGCCCGACCAGAGGGGGTGTGCGGCAGGGCCGGGCCCCCGCCCGGGCGCAATGCTCTTGCCCGGGGCGGTGACCTTCGGGGTCGCGGCGGGAGGCGAGGTGACGCCCCTCATGGCGGGCTCACGGCGCCGAGACGGCGCCGCAGGGTGGCCCGCTCGGCGGGAGACAGAAAGGCCACCTGGGCGGCGTGGGCCTGCAGGCGCAGCAGGTCCAGGCGACGCAGACCGGGGCACAGGCGGGCGGCCAGCAGCAGGTTGTCGCTCAGGGCCGCGGCGGAAATGCCCGGGTTGTCGGTGTTCACGGTGACCGGCACGCCGGCGGCCAGGTACTCGGCCAGGGGGTACGCCTCCCCGGGGCTGCCGTCCAGGGGGTACCCCTTGATCTGCAGGTTGGCGTAGGGGCACATCTCCACGCCGACCCCCCGCTCCGCCACCGCCCGCAGCAGGTCGGGGGCCCGACCCAGGTGCAGGGCGTGCCCAAGGCGGCGGGCGGAGAGCTTGAAGACCGCCTGCCAGATCCCTTCCACGTCGTCGTTTTCCCCGGCGTGCACGGTGACCGCCAGCCCCACCCGGTGGGCGGGCTCGAAGTCGGTGGCGAAGAGGGCGGCCCGCGTCTGCCGGTGCTCGAAGCCCGCCAGGTCCACCCCCACCACCCGGCATCCGGTGCGCCAGTGCTCGGCGGCGGTGACGGCCAGGGCCAGGTGGCGGGCGATGCGGGAGCGGTCGCCCCCCTCCTCCCGGGTGGCGATGAGGAGGAGGTTGACGTGGCAGCAGCGGTCGGCGGGGGCGGCGGCCATGGCCGCCTGGAAGGCGGCGCGGATGTCGGCGAGGACGTCCCAGGCCGAGCGGCCGCGGGCCGGGTCGGCGTAGTTGGCAGGGGAGCAGCGGATTTCGGCGTAGACCACGCGATCCCGCACCAGGGCCTCGTACAGCTGGCGGCAGTGTTCGGCGAGGCAGCCCGGGTCCCGCAGCAGGGCCGAGCCGGTGGCGTCCCCCAGGCGCATGTACGCCTCCAGGCCCACCGGCCGCGGGGGCAGGGGCCATCCCTCCGGCCGGGGTGGCTCGGCGAGGGGCGGCAGCCGGCCCGGCTCCCGGGCGGCGGCCCGCACCCGGGCCAGGGCCTCCCCGTGGGTGGCAAAGCCCCCCAGGTGGCAGTGCAGCTCCACCTTGGGCAGGGCCCGAACCCAGAGGG
>JABRVY010000116.1:0-1193 GCA_039961755.1 Acidobacteriota bacterium
GCTCCCTCACGCGCTATCATTCCTTTCATGGTACAGGGGGAAAGGCATCTTGCCACCGCCTCCCCTGGGCGGCCGTGACGGCGGAGCAGCTGCGAGCATGGCTGCACGGGCGGCCCCGTCCAGCACCCGCGGCCGCCCGTGCAGCCATGCTCGCAGCTGCTCCGCCGTCACGGCCGCCCCGGGGAGGCGGTGGCAAGATGCCTTTCCCCCTGTACCATGAAAGGAATGATAGCGCGTGAGGGAGCGGTGCTGGTGGGGGTGGTGCTGCCGGGGGTGAGCCGGCGGACGGTGGTGGAACACCTGGACGAACTGGCCCAGCTGGTGGACACCGCCGGCGGCCAGGAGGTGGGGCGCGTGGTGCAGGAGCGAGCCGCCCCCGACCCGGCGTTCTTCATCGGCCGCGGAAAGGTGGGCGAGGTGGCGGCGCTGGTGGGGGACACCGGCGCCCGCCTGGTGGTGTTCGACGACGACCTCACCGGCGCCCAGGTGCGGCACCTGGAGGAGGAGCTGCCGGAGGGAGTCAAGGTGGTGGACCGCGCCGGGGTGATCCTGGACATCTTCGCCCTGCGCGCCCGCACCCGCGAGGCGCAGACTCAGGTGGAGCTGGCGCAGCTGAAGTACCTCCTCCCGCGCCTCACCCGGCGCTGGACGCACCTCTCCCGCCAGGCCGGCGGCATCGGCACCCGGGGGGTGGGGGAGACCCAGCTGGAGACCGACCGGCGGATCATCCGCCGCCGCATCGCCCACCTGGAGCGCCGGCTGGCCGAGGTGGAGCGGGAGCGGGAGGTGCAGCGGCGACGCCGCTCGGGGGTGCCCGCCGTGGCACTGGTGGGGTACACCAACGCCGGCAAGAGCACCCTCTTTTCCACCCTCACCGGCGCCGCCACCCTCATCGAGGACCGCCTCTTCGCCACCCTGGACCCGCGGGTGCGGCGCGCCGAACTGGGGGACGGCCTGGTGGTGACGGTGGCCGACACGGTGGGGTTCATTCGCAAGCTGCCCCACCACCTGGTGGCCTCCTTTCGCTCCACCCTCGCCGAGGCGCTGCACGCCGATGTCTTGATCCACGTGGTGGACGCCTCCCACCCTGCCTGGGCGGAGCAGTGGCGGGTGGGGGAGGAGGTGCTGGCCTCCCTGGGGGTGGACCCGGCCGGCTGTGTGCTGGCCCTCAACAAGCTGGACCTGCTGGAGGA
>JABRVY010000117.1:0-1712 GCA_039961755.1 Acidobacteriota bacterium
AGCTTGGAGGTGTAGAGCAACTCCTTGCCCACGAATCCGAACATGGGGGGAGCGCCGGCCATGGAAAGGGCGGCCAGAACCGCGGCGGTGAAGGTCCATGGCAGGTGGCGGGCCAGACCGCCCAGCGCGGTGATGTCCCGCGTCCCGGTGCCGTGGTCCACATTGCCCGCCACCAGGAACAGCGCCGCCTTGTACAGGGCGTGGGCCACCAGCAGCACCACCGCCGACTTCACCGCCAGCTCCGTCCCCACCCCCAACAGCATGGTGAGGGTCCCCAGCACGCTCACCGTGGTGTAGGCCAGGATGCGTTTGAGGTCCCGCTGCCCCAGCGCCATGCTGGCCCCCACCAGCATGGTCACCACCCCGGCCGAGGTGACCAGCCACCCCCACTCGGAGGTGCCCCCCAGGTGCGGGGAGAGGCGGGCCAGCAGGAATACCCCCGCTTTCACCATGGTGGCCGAGTGGAGCAGGGCGCTTACCGGGGTGGGGGCGGCCATCGCCCCGGGCAGCCAGAAATGGAACGGCCACTGGGCGGACTTGGTGGCGGCGCCGGCCAGGATTAGGAGGAGCATCGGAAAGTAGTGGGGATGCTGACGCAGGTCCACGGCGGCCCAGGCCGAGATGCGCCAGGCCTGGGTCACGGGGAGGCCCAGGTCCCCGGCCGCCAGCCCCGCCAGAATGAGGCCGGCCAGCATGGCCAGGCCGCCGGCTCCGGTGACCAGCAGTGCCTGCACGGCGGCGGCGCGGCTTTCCCCCTTGTGGTGGTCGAAGCCGATGAGCAGGAACGACACGACGCTGGTGGCCTCCCAGAACACGAACAGGGTGACCACGTTGTCGGCCAGCACCAGGCCCAGCATGGCCGCCAGGAAGGCCAGCAGGTACGCCAGCAGGCGCCCCCGCGTGGGCTTGCCGGCCATGTAGGCGCCGGCGTAGACGAGAATCAGCGCTCCGATACCGGCCACCAGCAGCGCCATCACCGCCGCCAGGCCGTCCAGGGAAAACGCCAGCTCGGCGCCCAGCTCGCTCACCCAGGGGCGCACTTCGGCGAGGGCCACTCCCCCGCCGCGGGGAAGATTCATGAGCACCACCGCGGCAAAGGCGGCGGGAATCGCCGCCAGCACCGGAGCTGCCCACAGGCCCAGGCGGCGCTCCGCCAGCGGTGCCAGCACCGCGGCGACCACCAGCCCGGCAATCATGGCTGAAAGCATGCTCCTCTTCCCCGGCCTCCCCGCGCCCCCGTCGGGGACGCGATTCATGATACGTGCGCCAGCGACGTTGTCATTCCAGCCGGAGCCTGATCGTGGCCGTGACCGTGCCCGTGTCCGTGCCCGTGGCCGTGCCCCTGGGTGCGCGGGCCTCTGGCCCGCCTTCACGGCCGGTGCGATTTGCCTCGGCCGGCCCGGTGTCCTGCCCGTGTTCCTGTCCGTGTCGGTGTCCGTGCCCGTGTCCGTGTCAGCGGGGGTGTGTCATCCGCCACAGCATGGCCCGCACCTCGTCGAGCTGCGCCAGCAGCCGGGCCGCGGCGGGGCGGTCGATGGCCCCGGCGTCGGCGAGGAGGGTGAGGTGCACATCGAGCTCCCGGGCCGAACCGTAGGCCACCCGCCAGTGGTACAGGCGGTCCTGACCGGAGCGGCCCTGACCCTCGGCGACGTTGGCGGGCACCGACGCCGCAGCGCGGATCACCTGCTCGGCGATGGGCTTGAAGGGGGCCT
>JABRVY010000118.1:0-7251 GCA_039961755.1 Acidobacteriota bacterium
CCGACAACCGCCCCACACCCCCTCTCCCGCTCTCTACCTCTCTCCGAAGAATGCCTTAGAGGACGCGCCGGGGGGCGCAACCTCTCCTCCGACTCCCTCATCGGCGCCCCGGCGAAGTCGCGGGCACGCCGCGCTGTTCAACGACCTCGAAGCCGGCGGCGCGCCACGCCTCGGCGCGGCCGGCATCGGCGGGGGCGGTGGTGACGAAGTCGTGCACCTCCTCGAAGAGGGACAGGCTCTCCACGCCCTCCGGTGGGTCCAGCAGGACCAGCACCTGCGCCTGCCCCCACCGGCGCAGCGGGCCGCTGGTCACCACCACCGGTTCTTCGACCTCCCCGCCGCCATCCCAGCGGGCATGGGGCACGAAAGCCTCATCCGCGAATGTCCACAGGTACTCATCGAACATCGCCGCCTTGCGCTCGTCGGCGAGCCACACCTGCACGCGGCGGCCCGCCAGGTAGAGGCATTCCACCAGCTGGCAGGCGTCCCGCGCCTTCTTGCTCCCCGAGAGCCGATGGACGATCACCCGCACCACGCGATCCAAGCCTACCAGGGTGGTGGGCCCGGGCCAACCACGCCCGCCGGCCACGCCACGGGCCTAGTCCTGCCGCGGCGGGCAGGCCAGCCGCACGCCTGCTCCGGAGAGCCAGCCGAGGTGCTGCTGGGCAAGCGTCAGCGCCGCCACCGCCGCGGTTTCAGCCCGCAGCGTGCGTGGCCCCAGCCACAGGTGGGCAAACCCCGAGGAACGAATGACCTCCACCTCGGCCGGAGAGAACCCCCCCTCGGGTCCGACCAGCACGGTGGCCCCCTCGCCGGGCTCGGGAGGCGGGAGGGACCCGTCCGCACCGCCCGGGTCGGCCACCAGCCGCACCCCCACCGCGTGGCCACACACATCGGCCAGCGGCAGCGGCTCGGCCACGGCGGGAGCTCTCGACCTGCCGCACTGCGCCACCGCGGCCATCACCACCCGCCGCCAGCGCTCGCTGCGGCCGCCATGATCCCGGCGCTGCACCCGTTCGCAGAGGACGGGCTGAATCACCGTGGCGCCCAGCTCGGTGGCCTTCTCCACTGCCCAGGAAAACGCCTCGGTGTGCAGCACCCCGAGGGCCAGGACCAGGGGCGCCGGGGGTTCGCCCCGACCGTAGTCGACGATGGCGATGTCGACCTCGCAGGCGCCACCGTCCCAGCCGACGAGTCGCCCGCTGGCCACCGCACCCTCCAGGTCCAGCAGTTCGATGGGCTCCCCGGGCCTGACGCGCGCCACCCGGGCGTGCCGCGCCGCCGCCGCCGGGACCCGCATCCGGCCCGGCCGCAACGTCACGCCGGTGACGACCAGACGGGTCATGGAGTCGGCAGCCGTCGCCGACAGCGCAACGCAACCCACTCACCCATGGACAGCGCCGCGGTCACCTGAAGACCGGCGCGGGCCAGCTCGGCCTCGCTGACCGTCCGCTGGCTGGCCAGCAGCCCCGAGACCACCAGCTCCCCTCCCCCGCCGAGATGCCCTATGAGCTCCGGCAGGATGGGATCCAGCTGCGCTGGAAGCAGGTTGGCGAGCACCACATCGAAGCGCGCCGCCGCCCCGAGGGCCTCCACTGGCCCCGCGAAGAGGGCCACCGAGGGACGAGTGGGCTGCTCCCGGACCGTCTGGCGGGCCACGAACACCGCCTCGAGGTCGATATCGAAACCCACCACCGGTCGGGCGCCCAGCGCCGCCGCCGCCAGAGCCAGGATGGAGGAGCCGGTCCCCACGTCGAGGACGCTGCGACCGGCGAGACTCATCTGCTCCAGGCACTGCAGCACCAGCGCCGTGGACTCGTGGCTGCCGGTGCCGAAGGCCTGGCGAGGTTCGATCAGCAGGTGAATCCGCCCCTCCGGGGCCGGCGTCGGCTGCGCGGGGTGGGGGTCGATCCAGAACCGGCTCCCGACGGCGCGGGGGGTGACGCGGCGCCTGTACTCGGCCAGCCAGTCGGCGTCGGGCAGCTCACCGCGGGCCAGCCTCGTCGCCCCCAGCGCCAGGAGATCGCGCTCGATCCCGGAAAGCGCCGCGGCCCTGAACTGTTCCAGATAGACGGTCACCAGCACCCGGCCGGGGGCCACGTCTTCCACCTGGCAGCCCAGCACCGGCCAGGCCGCCATTGTCTCGGTAAGCTTCTCCTCCGACGCCGACGCCAGCTCGCAGGCCACCGCCAGGTAGGAACTCATCCCCCCCCACCTTCGATCATCTTCTTGACCCGCTTGAGCACCGAGGGCCTGTCCAGCTCGGAGAGGATCTCCCCCAGCAGCTCCCGCTGGCGCCGGGACAGCTTTTTCGGCACCGTGACCTTGAGGTGGACCACCAGGTCGCCGGTACCGGCGTGGCGCAGCCGGGGCAGACCCTTGCCGCGCACCACCAGGGTGTCGCCGTACTGGCTGCCGGCGGGCACGGTGACGCTCTCCTTGCCGTCCAGCGTCTCCACCTCCAGGGTGGTGCCCAGTGCCGCGTGAAACGCCGAGACTTCCTCCTCCACGTGCAGGTCGGCGCCATCGCGGGCGAACCGCGGATGGGGAGGAACCTGAACCACCACATAGAGATCACCGGCCGGGCCGCCGCGCGCCCCGGCTTCCCCTTGCCCGACCAGCCGCAGGCGCGTGCCGTCTTCAACTCCGGGCGGAACCTTGACGGTCACCTGGCGCCGCACCCGCTGGCGGCCGCTACCGCCGCAGTCGCCGCACGGGTTGGTGATCACCCTCCCGGCGCCGCCGCAGCGGGGGCAGGTCTGCAGCATGGTGAAAAAACCCTGGGCAAAGCGCACCTGCCCGCGCCCGCCGCACGCCGTGCAGCTCTCCGGGCGGGCGCCCTCGGCCAGGCCGGAGCCGCCGCAGCGCTCGCAGTTCTCCTCCCGGGGAATGGTGAGAGTGCGCTCCACCCCGCTGGCCACCTCGTGCAACTCCACCGTGATTCCAACCCGCAGGTCAGAGCCGCGAACTGGCCCGCTGCTGCTCCGCCGCCCACCGAAGAACCCCTCGAATCCGAAGAGGTTGCCGAGGATGTCGGCGAAATCCCCGAACACCGTGGCGTCGAAGCCGTGAAACGGCTGCTCGCCCACACCGGCGTGACCGAAGCGATCGTAGTGGGCCCGCTTGTTGGGGTCCGACAGCACCGCATAGGCCTCGGCGGCCTCCTTGAACCTCTCCTCGGCGTCGGGATTTCCGGGGTTGCGGTCGGGGTGGAACTTCACCGCCGTTGCCCGGTAGGCCGCCTTGATCTCCTCCGGAGAGGCATTGCGGCTCACGCCGAGGACCTCGTAGTAATCGCGTTTCGATGTCACGGAAACCTCTCGACCCGACTATTCCTTCGACTCGCCCAGAGACAACCCGGAAAGCAGCTGGCGCGGATCCACCAGCATCACCTCGGTGAGGTGGCGCGAGCACAACTGCACGCTGTCGATCGCCTGGTTGAGCAACTCCGGGTCATCGGAGTCCAGCAGGCGGCGCCCCTTGGCCAGGGTGGTTTCCACCTCCTCCCGGGAGGCGGCATCGAGGGAATTGCCGAACTCTTTGAAAACGCGCTCGTTGGTGTAGAGCAGCCCCTCCAGCCGATTGCGCAGGAGCTTGACCTCCTTGCGCCGGGCATCCTCGCGCCGATACTTGTCCGCCTCGGCGATCAGCCGCTCGATCTCCTCCCGCGACAGGCCGCTGGCCGGACTCACCTGGATGGACTGCTCCTTGCCGGTGGCCGAGTCGCGCGCCGAGACGCTGACGATGCCGTTGGCGTCAATGGAGAAAGTCACCTCGATCTGCGGCACCCCGCGCGGCGCGGGGGGAATACCCACCAGGTCGAACCGGCCCAGGGAGCGGTTTTCGCTCGCCAGCTCCCGCTCCCCCTGCAGCACGTGGATTTCCACCGAGCGCTGGTTGTCGGTGACGGTGGTGAAGATCTGCGACTTGCGGGTGGGGATGGTGGCGTTGCGCTCGATGAGCTTGGTGAACAGGCCGCCGTGGGTCTCGATGCCCATGGACAGGGGTGTCACGTCCAGCAGCACCACGTCCTTGATCTCCCCGTGCAGGATGCCGCCCTGGATCGCTGCCCCCACCGCCACCACCTCGTCGGGGTTGATATCGCGATTGGGTCGACACCCGAAGAACTCCTCCACCGTCCGGGAGACCAGCGGCATGCGCGTCTGCCCACCCACCAGGATGACCTGCTGGATGTCGCTGGGCTTCAGTTTGGCGGCATCCAGGGCGTTGAGACAGGGCTCGAGGGTGGACTGCACGAGGTCGCCCACCAGCGCCTCCAGCTGCTCCCGCGTCATGGTGTAGGAGAGGTGCAGCGCCTGGCCGCCGTCGGTGGCGATGAAGGGCAGATTGATGGTGACCACCTGCGCCGTGGACAGTTCGCACTTGGCCGACTCGGCCGCCTCTTTGAGGCGCTGCATGGCCATCGAGTCGCCGCGCAGGTCCACCTTGGTCTCGCGGTAGAAGTACTCCAGCAGGAAATCGATGATGCGAGCGTCGAAGTCCTCGCCGCCCAGGAAGGTGTCTCCCGCCGTCGAGCGCACCTCGTACAAACCGTCGCCAATCTCCAGGATGGAGATATCGAAGGTGCCTCCGCCCAGGTCGTAGACGGCGATGGTCTCCGACCCACCCCGGCCGAATCCGTAGGCCAGTGACGCCGCCGTGGGCTCGTTGATGATGCGCACCACATTGAGCCCCGCCAGGGCGCCGGCGTCTTTGGTGGCCTGGCGCTGGGAGTCGTCGAAGTACGCCGGAACCGTGATGATGGCATCCTCGACCTTGGCGTCCAGGGTGGCCTCACAGAACTCCTTGATCTCTCGCAAGACGTGGGCGGAGATCTCCTGGGGCGAGCATGCCCGGCCGCCCAGCTCCACCGCCGCGTCGCCGTTGGGAGCGCGAACGATGGAATACGGCACCAGCTTGCGAGCGCGCTCCACCTCCGGGGTGTCGTACTTGCGTCCGATCAGCCGCTTGACGGCGTAGACGGTATTCGCCGGATTGGTCAGCGCCTGGCGGCGGGCGATCTGCCCGACCAGCAGCTCCCCGTCGCTGGCCCGCGCCACCACCGAGGGAGTGGTGCGTGCGCCCTCCCGGTTCGGAATCACCACCGGGCGCGCCCCTTCCACCACCGCGGCGCAGGAATTGGTTGTCCCCAGATCAATGCCAATGACGCGACTCATCCGCCCTCCCCGGGCGGCGGCGGCGAGATGGGCGGGGTTGCGGCAGGCACCGCCACCACCACCATCGCCGCGCGCAGCAGACGTCCATGCATGAGAAACCCCTTCTGCAGTACCTCGACCACCGTGTTCTCCACCACCTCGCCGGACTCGCGCCGCTGCACCGCCTCGTGCAACGCCGGGTCGAACGGTTCACCGAGCGGATCGATCATTTCCAGCCCGTGTCTGGTCAGCGTGTCATAGAGCTGCCGGTAAACCAGCTCCACCCCCTCGCGCAGGCCGCTGCCTCCGCCGGCGGGAACCGCCAGTGCCCTCTCGAGGTTGTCCATGACCGGCAGCAAGTCGCGCACCAGTTCCGCACTCGCCAGCCTGCGAAACTCCGCCATTTCCCGTTCCTGGCGCTTGCGATAATTGTCGAAGTCGGCGAGCTTGCGAAGGTAGAGCTCCCGCAGTCGCTGGTGTTCGCCGCGCAGCTCCGCCAGCTCCTCGGTCGTCCTGGCAGCGGTTTCCTCTCGTTCACCCAGTCCGTCGTCGAGGATCTCGACCGTACCATCGTCGAGCTCCTCGAGTGCGGCGAGGTCGTCCACCTGTTTCCCGTCCTGCATCAGGGCCCTCCCCCCTGCCCGGCCAGGCGTTGACCGACGAAGTCCACAACCGGGACCAGGTAAGGATAGTTCATGTGCCGCACGCCTATCACCCCGACCAGGCCGACTTCGCCTCCACCCAGCCGAAAGGAGCGGATCACCATCCCCAGGCTCGGCGCTCCCAGGAAGGCCAGTTCGCCGCCCACTGCCACGTAGGGTCCCGGTGAGGCGAGGAAACGATCCAGAAGGTGCATGAGTGCGGTGCGCTCCGAAAGCGTCACGAGCACACGCTGAAGGCTCTCGCGGTGCGCCTCTCCCCCGGCGAGCAGATTCTCGACACCCTGCACGAACACGGACGAGCTGCTCAGGGGGGCCTCACGGGTGGCCATGTTGGTCAGTTCCACCGCCGCCGCCACGAGTTCGTCGTAGCGGGTTCTCTCCTGTTCGACGATCACCGCCAGCCGGTCGCGGATCTCCTTCAGGGTGAGCCCCGCGAATGTTTCCGTACAGAACCTGGAGATTCTCGTGAGTTCGTCATCCTCGAAACAGCGGCCGACCGCCAGAACCCGTGATTCCACCACCCCGCCGCCGGTCACCAGCACTGCCAGTACCTGGCTGTCGTCCACCTTGACGAAGTGCAGGGAACGCATGGGCGCCGTCGATGCCACCGGCCGCACCGCCATGCCCACCTGATTGGCGAGCTGAGCCAGCACGCGACTGGCATGGTCGAGGCGACCTTCCAGGGTGCCGCCGGCGGGCAGCAATCGACACAGCCGCTCGCGCTCGTTGGCTGGCAGGGCGGGCTGGCGCAGGATGCGTTCCAGGTACACCGCCAGCCCCATGTCCGAGGGTACGCGACCGGCCGAGGTGTGAGGCTGGTGCAGCAGTCCCTTCTCTTCCAGCTGCGCCATGATGGCTCGAATCGAGGCGGGTGACAACGACAGTTCCGAAGCTTCGGCGACAGAGCGCGAGGCGACAGGCTCTCCGCACCCGAGGTACAACTCCACCACCTCGCAGAGTACCTCCCGTTCTCGTTCGCTTAACGCCTCATCCACGGTCCGCCCATCCTCGCCGGGTCGTACCGCTCGGTACGGGCCTTAGAGTACCATGACCAGCGATGAGTCGTGACTACATCATTGTGGGCGCGGGGAGATGCGGCCTGGGGCTGGCCAGCGCCATGCGAAGGGCCGCCATGCCCCTGGCGGGGATCGTATCTCGTTCTTCTTCCTCCCGCCGGCGGGCCCGCCGCCTGTTTCCAGGCCTTCCCGTCTACGGCCTGCGCCCCCCCCTGCCCGACGCCTGCTGCTATGTCATCACCGTGGCCGACGATGCGCTCTCGGGTGTGGCTTCGGCTCTGCCCCATTTCCTGCCGCCGATGGCCGGCCGGGTGGCCGTTCACACTTCGGGATTCCACCCCGCCTCTGCGCTCGAACCCATCCGCCAGGCCGGCGCGGCGGTGGGCTCGCTCCACCCCCTCTTCCCCTTCCCACCCC
>JABRVY010000119.1:0-20446 GCA_039961755.1 Acidobacteriota bacterium
GGCGAGAAGGGGGGAATGGGCACCAGGTGCAGCACCGGGGCGACCTCTCTCTCGGCTACCGCCACGTCCCGCTGGGGGAGCGGGACCAGCAGCAGCCCCAGGTGGAAAGAGACCGCCACCACCAGGCCCAGACGGAGCAGGCGGCGATGCCGGGTTTCCTCGTCGGCCAGCTCGGCCAGCCGGCTCGGGGTGCCATGTGCCGCAATGGGGGGTTGGCGTCGCATCTCGGCCTCCTCATCCCGCGCCCTCGCCGGGCGCGATCGCTGGTCCTGAACAGCCAGAGAGCAAGTAGCGTGCCCGCGGCAAGATCGACGTGATGATCCAGGATGGAGGAAATGCGTCCTCGGGAAAGGACCGTCAGTGCACGGGCGTGTCCGGGAGGCCCGTGGTGGCGGGGCGTGCTCGCCAGCGGGGCGCCGCTCCCGGGCGGCGCAGGAAGAGACGGCATTCGTCCAGGGTGAGGGCGGCGCTCACCAGGTGCCCCTGCATGAAGTCACAGCCGTGCTCGGCGAGCCAGCGGGCCTGCTCCTCGCGCTCCACCCCTTCCGCAGTGACGCCCAGCCGCAGCGTCCGCGCCAGGGAAATGATCGACTCCACCACCGCCGAGTCTCCCGAGCCATGGCGCAGCCGCTTGACGAACGACTGGTCGATCTTGAGGATGTCCACGGGGAAGAAGCGCAGGTAGGAAAGGGAGGAGTACCCGGTCCCGAAATCGTCCAGGGCAATGCGCACGCCCAGGCGCTTGAGGTCGCGGAACGCCGCCAGCGCCGCGTCGGCGTCGTGCATGGCGGCGGTCTCGGTGATCTCCAGGTGCAACATCGCCGGGTCAAAGCCGTTTTCGGCCAGTATCGTGGCGGCCAGGGTGGCGAAAACGGGGTGCTGAAACACCCGTGGCGAGAGGTTGACCGCCAGCTCGATCTGGTCGAAGCCGTCGCGATGCAACCAGGCGAACTCGGTGACGGCGGTGCGCAGCACCCACTCGGTGACCTCCAGATCGAGCCCCGAGGCTTCCACCGCCGGCAAGAAAACCCCCGGCAGCAGCTCGCCCGCGGTGGGGTGGGCCCAGCGCACCAGCGCCTCGAAGGCCGCCACCTCCCCCGACACCACGCGCACGATGGGCTGGTAGCGCAAGATCAGCTCGCCCGCCGCCAGCGCCCGGGGCAGCGCCGACTCGATGCGCACCCGCTCCGAGCGTGCCGCGTCGCGCAGCGGGTCAAACACGACGGTGCGCGCCTGGCGATCGGCCTTGGCCGCGGCGAGGGCGCGGGAGGCGTTGGAGAGCAGCTCCGCGGCGGTGCTGCCGTGCGCCGGATGGAGCGCCACCCCCACCGAGGCGCGGGTTTCCAGCTCCAGCTCGAACACCGGCAGGGGGCGAGCGAGCCCGGCGAGCAGGCGTTCCACGGCAACCACCGCGTCGTCCGCATCCACACCTGTGAGCACGGCGCAGAACTCGTCACCTCCCACTCGCGCCAGCGTGTCACCCGGCCGGGTTCTCGCCGCCAGGCGGATCGCCACCTTGCGCAGCAGCTCGTCGCCGTAGCGCGAGCCGTAGGTGTCGTTGACCTCGCGGAAGCCATCCAGGTCGATGATGGCCACGACCGTGGCGTCCTCCGCGCGCGCCGCCGCCCCGAGCGCCTGGGTCAGGCGATCCTGCAGCAGCGTGCGGTTGGGCAGATCGGTGAGGGAATCGTGCAGCGCCAGGTGCTCCAGTGTCCGGGTGGCCTTGACGACGTGATCGTGCTCTTCCTCCAGCAGCCACGCCACCATGCCGATGCCAAAGACCAGGGGGATGACCAGGTCCGCCAGAGTGAGGGCGCCGGCCAGGCGACGCGCCACCTCCGCATCAGCGATGAGCAGGCCAATGGCGACGTACTGCAGTTGTTGCACGCCAAAGGCCAGAAACCCCCACCCCACCATGCGCCGCCCGAGGGCCGGGCCGGTCTGAACGCTGCGGATCACCCACGCACCGGCAGCGAGAAAGGCGATCCCGACCCCCAGGGCTTTCAACCCCACGCGAAGGAGGTAGCGCGCCTCCCCGTCGGCCGGATCGAAGGCGAACAGCAACGTCGAGACCACCGCCACGCCCGCCAGCGCCAGCAGCGCCTGACGTTGCAACGTCGGCCGCGGCGGGGTTCGGCCGGAAACCTCCCAGGTTCCCAGCAGCAACCACAGGGCGTGCCAGTACGCGGCCGTCAGGCTCACCGCGGTGAGTAACAGGCGCGCCGGCTCGGAGGCGGGGAGCCGGCCGAGCATGAGCAATGACGCCGCGGCGGCCAGTGACCCCACCGCCATGGCCCGCCAGCTCCAGGACCACAGGCGCAGGTACTCCCTCCGGTAGGTGCGGTGGAAGGCCACCAGCACGGCGGCCAGCACCGTGGCCTCCGCGGCCAGGGCCAGCGAGCTGCCCAGGGTGAGGAAGAGGTTCTCCCCCATGATCCTCCCACCAGTGTACGCCCGGGCGCAACCCCCCGCCCGGCTGGACGGTCAGGAGCGCTCGAAGTGGGGGAGCGCCACCGGGATTTCCACCGCGATCTCCACCAGTCCGGCGAACTCCCCGTCGCGAAACCAGGGGAGCTGGTGGATCATGCGGCGCTGACCGGCCTTTTCCGTGGTGTAGTGGTTGGCGGTGGCCCCGGCCAGCATGGCTGCGAGCTTGGAACGGGAGGGTTCGGGGTGACAGTCCAGAACGTTGGAACCCAACAGGGCGACCCCGCCGCTCGCCGCGAACGTCTCTGCGGCACGCCCGTTCATGGCAACGATCCACCCCCTCTCGTCGGTCACCGTCACCGCCGCCGACAACCCCTCCAGCCAGTCGGGAAGCTGATCCATGTCGCTTCTCTCCTCAACAGGTGACCGTCGTGCAACGGGACGGAGCGGTGCCTTCCGGAGGCAGGGAAGGGCGGGGGACCGGCGTCCCCCGCCCGCCTGGCTACTTGGTCTTCACCGGGTCGGGGGGACGAGAGGGCAGCTTTCTGGGCTCCCGCTCCATGGCCGCCAAAACCTCGGCGATGGCTCGCTCCAGCTGCGGGTCCCGCCCGGCGATGACGGCAGCGGGGTCATTGTCCACCTCGATGTCCGGCTCCACCCCGTGCCCCTCGATGATCCAGCTCCCATCGGTGTCGTTGGTACCCTGGATGGGGACGAAGGCAACCCCGCCGTCCAGCAACCCGCCCAGGCCGGTGATGCCCACCACCCCGCCCCAGGTGCGCTTGCCGATGAGCGGCCCCAGGCCCGCCTTGCGGAAACGGGCCGGGAAGATGTCCCCGTCGGAGGCCGAGGTGGCGTTGATGAGGCACGCCATGTGGCCGTGGAACACCTGGTTGGGGTAGGTGTTGGGGAGGTCGTTGAAGTGGCCGAAACGGGTGCCGAGCAGCTTGGAGTCCAGCCGCTCGATGATCCACTGGGAGATGTTGCCGCCGCCGTTGGAGCGTACGTCGACGATCAACCCCTCCTTACGGATCTGCGGGTAGTACCACTTGATGAACTCGTACGCCCCCGGAGCCCCCATGTCAGGGATATGGATGTAGCCCACCCGCCCGCCGGTGGCCCTGGCTACCTTCTCCCGGTTGCTCTGGGTCCAGTCCAGGTACAACAGGGGCGACTCGTCGGTGATGGGGGTGTAGGTGACCTTGCGCGCCCCGGCGAAGGTGGGCTTGTCGTTGAGGGTCAGGGTGACGGGATCCTTCTTGTGCTGCAGCAGGCGGTAGGGGTTATCGCTGCCCACCAGCTCCACCCCGTTGATGGCCAGCACGTAGTCCCCCACCCGCGCGTCCACCCCCACCTCGGTGAGGGGTGAGCGGTACTGGGACTCCTCGTTGTGGCCGGGGAAGATCCTGGCAAGGCGATAGCGGCCGGCCTTCTCGTCCAGCTCGAAACGGGCCCCCGGCAGTCCCACCGTGGGCCGTTCCGGCAGCTCGAAGTCGCCCCCCTGGATGTAGGCGTGCCCCACGTTGAGTTCGGCCACCATCTCGCCCAGGACGTAGTTGAGGTCGGCGCGGTGCGCCACGTGGGAGAGCAGCTGGCGGTACTGCTTGCCGATGGCCTCCCAGTCGTACCCGTGCATGTTCTTGACGTAGAAAAAGTCTCGGTATTTGCGCCAGACCTGGTTGAAGATCGTCTCCCACTCCTGGGCCGGCACGCGGTCCACGTACATGTCGGCGGTGGACACCGACTTGGGGTCCTTGGCCTTGGGCTTCGCCTCGTAGAGCTTGTAGGAGCGGCCCTGGCGCACCAGCACCTTGCTGCCGTCCGCCGACACCGCCCACCCCTGGATGTCATCCACGAGCTCGGACGCCTTGCGCTCCTTGAAGTCGAAGATGTGCAGTTTGGTCTTCTCGTACGAGTCCCGCCCGTAGAAGGGCGCGCCGCTGGTGGAGAACAGCAGGTGACCCTTGATGGCCGCCAGCCCCCGGATGTTGGCCGCCTCCACCGGCACCGCCACCGCCCGCCCGACCAGCCCCTCCAGCTCGATGCGAACGGGTTTCGGCTCGGGTTTGGTCTCTTCCTTGACGGAACTGGCTTTGCCCTTGTCGCTCCTGTCGCCCTTGCCCTTGTCGTCTCCCCTGGGTTCCTCCTTCTTGTCGTCGATCGTGACCTCGTCGGATTCCGGGGCGAACGGGTTCTTCACCTCCCGCCGCAGGGCCAGGGCGAAGATGCCGGTGGAGCGGTTGCCGGCGAAGTTCCACTCCACATTCGAGATCTGTGGGGCGAACTGGCGGTCGGACAGGTAGAAGAGGTAGTCGCCGGCGGGGTCGAAGACGGGCGAGAACGAGTTGAAGGTGCCGTCGGTCACCCGGTGCAGGGAGGCGTCGGCAACCCGCCAGAGGTAAAGGGAGCGGTAGCCATTGTGGCCGCTCAACGAAAAGGCCAGCCACTGGCCATCGGGGGACCAGGCGTAGTCGAAGGTCCGCCCGAAGGGGTCGTCCGCCACCTCGATGAGGCGCCGGTCGGCCAGCGAAACCACCAGCACCTTGCCATCGTGGTCCCCCACTGCCAGCCGCTTGCCATCGGGAGACCAGCGCAGGTTGTCGAGCTGGCCGACGTTGTCGGTGGTGACCGGCACCGGCGGGCCGGAGCCGTCCTGGGGGACGAGGTACACCTGATCCTCGCCGCTGCGGTCGGAAATGAAGGCGATCTGCTTGCCGTCCGGTGACCACACGGCATCCCGGTCGTAGGCGTTGGAGGAGTTGGTCAGGTTGCGGGTCGGCCCCTTCTCGATGGGCACGGAAAAGACGTCGCCACGGGCGGAGAAGACAGCGCGCTCCCCCTTGGGGGAGAGGTCGAACCCCTCGATGAACTTGGACGCCGAGTAGCGGCCTGGCCGGCGGTTGAGGCCGTCATCGGGGACGTGGATGGCCAGCTTGCGTTCCACACCCGCGCCGACGTCGAACACCGCCAGCTCACCCCCCAGCTCGTAGACGATCATGCGCCGGTTGTCCGAGGACGCCCAGCGCACATCCCAGGTCGTCGAGTGGGTGAGTTGGGTGACCGCCTCGCTGGCCAGGTCGTAGCGGTACAGGTTCAGCGTGCCATCGCGGTCGGAAACGAAGAAGATGGCGTCACCGATCCACATGGGGTCTCGCTCGGTGCGCTTGGAGTGAGCCACAGGCTTGACCTGATTGCTGGCCAGGTCGTAAATGTAGAGATTCTGCGCCCACCCCCCCTCGTAGCGCTTCCAGGTGCGGAAATCGCGGAATAGCGGGGAATAGATCATCTTGCGCCCATCCGGAGAAAAGTCCCCGGCCCCCGAGGTGGGCATGGGCAGCTTCACCGGCAGGCCTCCTGTCATGGGCACGGTGTACAGCGCCGTCTCCACCCGGCCGCCGTCGGCGTCGCGCAGGGAGCGGAAGAGCACCTTGCTGCCGTCCGGCGTCCAGCCGTACACCTGGTTGTCGTACCCACGGCGGGGAGGCAGGGGGCCGCGGGCCGGGTAGTAGGTGAGCTGTCGGGGCTCGCCGCCGGTGGCCGGCATCACGTACACCTGCTCGTCGCCATCGTACTGCCCCGTGAAGGCGATCCAGCGACCGTCGGGGGAGAACTTGGCGAACAGCTCCTGCCCCGGGTGGGCGGTCAATCGCTTGGCCGTCCCCCCCGTGGCGGGTGCCGACCAGAGGTCGCCGCCGTAGGAAAACACCACGGTGTCGCCGTGAATGTCGGGAAAGCGCAGTAGCTTGGTCTGGGCCTCGCCGGTCGCCGGTGCCACCAGTCCGACGGCCAGGATCGTCGAGGCCGCGGTGAGCGCCACCGCGGCGGTGAATGAACGCGTCGTCTGTCCGGGCATGGGCACTCCTTTCTCCACCTGAGTCTACTGGGGCAGGGCCGCCAGGGTTTCACCCTTCCAGCCCGCGCGATGGCAGCTTCGCGCCTACGCCCCGGCCGGTCCCTCGCTGCGGACCCGCTGGATGCTGCGCGCCCGGCCGCTGCCCTCGTCCACCTCGACCACCACCCCGCAGAGGGCGCCGCCGCTGCGGGCCGGTTCCAGCGAGCGGGGGGTGCCGTAGAGGAAGCGCTCCAGCACCGGCCCCGGTTTGAAGCCGATCACCCCGCCGTAGGGTCCGGTCATCCCACAGTCGGTGATGGTGGCAGTGCCCTGGGGGAGGATGCGTTCGTCGGCGGTGGGGACGTGGGTGTGGGTGCCCGCCACCAGGCTGACGCGGCCATCCAGGTACCAGGCGAGGGCCTGCTTCTCCGAGCTGGCCTCGGCGTGCATGTCCACCACCACCACCCGGGTCTGACCGGCGAGTTCGGCCAGGATCTGATCGGCAACCCGGAACGGGCTGTCGATGGCGGTCATGAACACCAGGCCCTGGAGGTTGATCACCGCCACCGGTACCCCGCGGGCGGACGGCACCACGCACCACCCCCGACCCGGGTTGCCGGCCGGGTAGTTGGCCGGCCGCAGCAGGCGGGGCTCGGCGTCCAGCAGTGCTGCAGTTTCCTTCTTGTCCCAGATGTGGTTGCCCGAGGTGAAGACGTCCACCGGCAGGCGGCGCAGCTCGTCCCAGACCGCACCGGTGAGGCCGAAACCACCGGCGGCGTTTTCGACGTTGACGACGGTGAAGTCGGCCCCCACCTCCGCCTGCACCCGGCGCAGCTGCTCCCGCACGATCTGTCGTCCGATCTTGCCGACCACATCCCCCACGAACAGGACTCGCATCGCGGCAGGATACACGTCTCGGCGGCGCTACCGACCTTCACCACGGGCGAGGCGAAGCAGACCGGGGGCATCCAGGATGGTGACCTCGGCCCCCTCCACGCGCAGCAGATGCCGGGCCTCCAGCTTGCGAAAGGTGCGCGACAGCACCTCCGGGGCAGTGCCGCAGGAGGCCGCGATCAGCCGCTTGGGGTCCTCCAGACGCACCCGCACTCCCGATTCCAGGGCGCACCCGCTGCGCGCCGCCGCCGACAGCAGATAGCCCGCCACGCGCTCCTCCACCGTGCGCAGCGACAGCCCCTCTACCAGATCGACCAGTCGCCGCAGCCACACCGACACCGAGGCGAGCATGGCCAGTGCCACCTCGGGGCGCCGGCGCAGGAGGGCGAGCAGGTCGGCGCGGGGGATCTCGGCCAGCACCCCTCCCCTGGTCACCTCCGCCGAGGCCGGGTAAATGCCCGGTCCGAAGACCGCCGCCTCGGCGAAGGAGGCGGGAGCGCGCACCAGGTGCAGCACCTGCTCCCGACCATCGGGGCTGGAGCGCGCCAGCTTGATCTGGCCAGAGAGCAGCAGAGGCAGGGCTCGCGCCTCCTCTCCCTCGCTGAAGATCACCTGCCCGGCGCGCACGCCGCGCACCACCGTCAGCTGCGCCAGCTCTGTCAGGACCGGCAGCGGTACGGTGGCGAACAGCGGCAGGCGGCGCAGGGTGGCTTCGAGAGACACCTTCTCCACCCCATTATTGTGCCAGTCTTCATCGCCCTCACGCGCCTCCGGGAGGGCGATGAGCGGTTAGTCGAGGGTGGCGTGGGCAGGGACCGGCGCGAGGGGCTGCGCCTGCTCCTCGGCGGCCGCCAACCCTCCGGTGTGGGTGTACAGGGGCGAGTGGATATCGGCCAGCCGGGCCGCGAACTCCGCCTCCGACACGTTGCCGCGCCACCGACCCGCGGCCCGAAAGACCCCGGTGATCCCCAGGAACAGGGCCAGCGCCAGCAGGACAGCGTGTGCCGGCGTGAAGGAACGACCCGGTCGGCGGAGGCCCGGCAGGCGGACTGCCAGACACCCCGGGGCTGGACAGGCAGCCACGCAGTCCTGGCACGAGGTGCACTCCGCCGACGCCACGCGCCGCAGGCGATGGACCGGCAGGCGCGCCGGGCACACCCGGGTGCAAGCCCGACAGTCGGTACATCGCCGGGGATCGCGCGTCACCTTCAACGGCGCCAGCCGGCCGAGCAGGCCCAGCAGCGCCCCGTAGGGGCACAGGTAGCGACACCACAGGTCGCGCACCAGCATCGACCCCACCACAAGAACTCCCAGCACGGCCACCGTCAGCCGGGAGGGTGAGGCGAAAAAGAGCAGCATCTTGACGTCGGCCACCTTGTTGTAGGGGCTGTCGAGGAAGGCTCGCACCGCTGCAAGATCCATGGAAATCCACACCGCCCAGAGGAAAAAGGCGAGCAGGAGGTATTTCAACGAACGCAGGGGGATGTCCAGCCAGCGCGGCAGCTTCCAGGTGCTGCCCAGCAGGCGCGCTCCCAGCCTACCCAGCGCTTCCGAGACCGTTCCCACGGGGCAAAGGTTCGAGCAGAAAGACTTAGCGACCACAGCGCTCATCACCAGAATGGCCAGCAGAATCGCCAGGCCGGCGGGGTGTACCGGATGAATTCCCTCCCCGGCCACCCACAGTCGCAGCGACATGAGCGCCGAAATGGGCAGAAAACCCTCCACGCCGGGGGGGCGGGGCACAGCCGGCGGGTGGCCGGCGAGGTGAGCCAGCGCCCACACCGTAAACTGGGCGCCTATCGAGAGAACGAGTGCCAAGAAGGCCAGCTGGAGCCACCGCCGCTGCTTCACGACCTTGCCCCTGAGTCCCCTCGCCATCGCCCCCCCTGGCGAGGAACTCTACCGGCCATCGCCTCGGGCCGCCTTGACGTCGGTCAAAGCGGGTGGGCAGCCCAGGGGAGCCGTACGCTCGCCGGGAAACGGTATGATGGAGCCCACGCGGAGGCCTGATGGAGAGAATCACATCCGTGCCCGGCTCCACCTACTTCTACTATCCTCGCCTGGTGTGCGTGGTAGGGGTCCTCGACGAGGCCAAGGAAACCTGCAACTTCGCTCCCGTCGCGTGGGCCACCCCGCTCTCCTCGGCGCCGCCGTTGTACGGCGTGTGCCTGTCCCCCCGCACCTATACCCACAAGCTGGTCCTGCAGGCCGGCGAGTTCACCATCAACTTCATGGCCCACGGCGACGCCGGCATCGTCGCCGCCATGGGCAAGCTCTCGGGCCGCCTCACCGACAAGGTCAAGGAGCTGGGCCTCGAGCTCGATCCTCCCGATGCCCTGCGCACGCCCACCCTCGCCCGCGCCTACGCCTCCGCCGAGTGCCTGCTGGTGGCCCGTCACCAGCTCGGCGACCAGACCCTGTTCGCCGGTGAGGTCCACTCCATCCGCCATCGTCCGGAGGCCTTCGACGAGGCCGGCGTCCTGCGCCCCGAGCGCGTTGCTCCTCTGCTCTACCTGGGGGCAGGGCGGTACCTCTCGGCGGATCCCACCTCGGTGGTCTCCCCCGCCAGCACGGGTTGATCGGCCCCCGCGGGGTGAGGTTCGTGTCGGCCTGTGCTGCTATCATCCCGACGACGATGGACGTCGCCTGTGCCGGTGCTGCACTCGCGGGTGCTGCGGTGGCGGCGCCGAAGTTTCGCCCTTGCTGACGCAGGAGGCGGAAGGACGTGGCATGCAGCCGATTGTGTGTGTCGGCGTGGCTGGAGGGACCGGGTCGGGAAAGACGACCGTGGCGGATGTCATTGTCCAGCGCATTGGCGCTCACCGCATCGCCCACCTCCAGCATGACGCCTACTACCGCGACCTCTCGGCGGCGGATCCGCAGACGATCGCAACCCACAACTTCGACCACCCGGACGCCCTCGAGAGCGACCTCCTGGCCCGGCACCTCACCTTGCTCAAGTCCGGGCACGCCGTGGATGTCCCCCTCTACGACTTCACTCGCCACGTGCGCACGCCGTTCACTCGGCGAGTCGAGCCCCGCCGTGTCATCCTGCTGGAAGGGATCCTCATCTTGGCCGAGCCGGCCCTGCGCAACCTGCTCGACATCAAGATCTTCGTCGACACCGACCCGGATCTGCGGTTCATTCGTCGCCTGCGGCGGGACATCGCCGAGCGAGGACGTACGGTGGACAGCGTCATCGAGCAATACCTGGGGACGGTGCGACCCATGCACCTGGAGTTCGTGGAGCCCTCCAAGCGCTGGGCCGATCTGATCATCCCCGAGGGCGGTTTCAACCTCGTCGCCCTCGACCTGGTCTGCGCCCGCGTCGAAGCGCTCCTCGCCGAGGTGGAAGCGTGACGGTACGGCGGGTACTTCCGGTCGCCTCGGGCAAGGGCGGGGTGGGCAAGAGCACCTTCGCCACCAACTTTGCCCTCGCCCTCTCGCGGGTGGCGCCCACGGTTCTGGTGGACCTCGACCCCGGCACCTCGTCGATTCGCAACACCATCGATGCTCCGGTGGAGCGCGACCTCTATCATTTTTTCCGCCGTGGTGAACCGCTTTCGCGGTGCCTCACCACTCTGCCCGAGCGGCTGGACCGACGCGGTCTCTTCAAGGGATTTGCCTTCGTCGCTGCTCCGCGGCACGCCATGGAGGAGTTCACCAACCTCGATGAAGCTCACCGACTTCGCCTGATCAGGTCCATCAACGAGCTCCCGGCGACGTACGTGGTCCTGGACTTGCGCGCCGGTCTGGACACCAACGTCCTCGACTTCATGCCCCACTCCAACTCCGGCATCCTGGTCTTCACCCCCAATCCTCCCTCCGCCACCCTGGCCGCCGCCGACATCGTCAAGGCACTGTTATTTCGCAAGTTGCGCATCATCTTTGCGCCCAACGGACCGCTTGCCACCTCCCGCGCCGCCTCCCCGCAGCTCAACACCATCAATGCCCTCCTGGATCGCGTGGAGGACAGTTACGACGATTCTCTGCCCAACCTGGACGCCTTTCTCGTCGACCTCGCCCACGCCTTCGGCGAAACCCACCTCCTGCATGCTCTTGCCGACGTGGTTGCCTCGTTCACCGTCTATTTCGTGCTCAACTTCTTCGACGGGGTCAAGGAGTCCTTCGAGGGCGCCATCGCCCCCTTTCTCACCGCGGTGCAACGCAACGTTTCGGCCAACGTCAAGGCGCACAACCTGGGGTGGGTGGTGGCCTCACCCGAGCTGCACCGGGCCAACTCGGAGCGCGTTCCCCTGCTGCTCCAGGCGGCCCGGGGCGGAGCTACCGAGCCCGAGCGGGATCGGGTCACCGCCGAGCTCGATGAGCTTGCCATCTCTCTCGGCCTCGCCCCCAAGCCCAAGCCCAAGGCCTCGCCGTCGCCCCTGCAGGATTACCTGCTCGCCATCGACCCGCACCGCGCCCTGGCCGAGCAGCTGGAGATCCTCACGGCCATGCACCGCTCCACCGCCGCCATGCATGTGCGCGACAACTTCGCCTACATCGTCCGACGGGTGCTCCACATCCTGGCCACGGCCGGGCCCGACCACTTTGGCCAGCGGCGTTTACTCACTCCTTCCGAGCTTTACGAGGCGCTGCTGGCAAGTCGAGGGGCGCTCACTCCCGCGGGCGGCGGCGACGCTGGCGCAACTCCTCTTCCTTGAACATGAAACGGATGCAGTGCTTGTAAATCAGCAGGTTGGGTCCGTCGGTGCGGTTGAGTTTGATGCAGTCCTTGTCGTACCACTCGATCCAGCCGCGCAGTTCGGCGCCATCGTCGAGCACCACCACCATCGCCGTCTTGTTCTGCATCTGCTTGATGAAGTAGTAGTTCTCGGCGTTGGTCTGTTCCGGGGGAGCCTGCTTGCGGTGGATGCCGACACGAAACGGCGTGCGATCCGCCACCTCCGAGATCGAGGGTCGAATCAGCCGACGGCTGCTGAGGCTTTCGCCCTTGCGGGTTTCCGAGTCCTTCATCACTGCCCCATCGGTTGGCACCATGAGTCTACCACCTTTTCACAGCATCTGCTACGCAGCGGGTGTCAAGAGTGTTTATCACGTCCGCCCCCTGACCCTCCCGGCCGAGCTGGGCGCCTCGTGGGCGAGGCAGCACATCAGACGACCGCACATGCCCGAAATGCGGGTCGGATTGAGCGAAAGGTTCTGCGCCTTGGCCATGCGGATGGTGACCGAATTGAAGCGCTCCATGAAGGTGGAGCAGCACAGGGTGCGGCCGCAGGGGCCCCAGCCGCCCTGGGCCTTCGCCTGATCACGGACGCCGATCTGGCGCAGCTCTACCCGCCGCCGGGTGCGCCGGCCGAGCTCGCGGAGCAGGGAGCGAAAATCGACGCGCTGTTCCGCCGCAAAGGAAATCAGCAGGTGGTTGCGATCGAGGGGGGCAAACGCCCACACCGGACGAAGATCGACCCGCTCCTGCCGGGCCCACTCGCGGCAGTAACGGAGGGCATCGGCGGCCACCTCTTCCAGTTCGCGGCCCCGTTCCTCCTCGGCCGGCGTGGCAGGGCGGACCACTGTTCCGACCACGGCACCGGCCGCATCCCGCAGGACCGGCAGGCGAAAGCGGCGCAGCAGGCCCAGGCGCTCGCCGTCGGGAGTTTCCACCACGTAGCGCCGTTCTGGCACCAGCTCCACCCCCTCGGCGACGCGACACAGCGCATCGGGCAGGTGGTCGCAAAAGCTGAGCCTCACCAGGCCCGGCAGTTGCTCCACCGATGCGCACGCCGAGCAGCTCACGTCGCTCTCCCGACGACGAGAAACGGAGTCGTCACTCTATCCCCCTACCGATATCACGGCGCACCTGCATCCCGGCAAACTCGATGCGTTCCACGGCGGCGTACGCCTGGACACGGGCTGCCGACACCGTGGCTCCTCGACCGACCACCGACAGCACCCGGCCCCCCGCGGTGACCAGCCTGCCATCCTCCAGCGCCGTCCCGGCCTGGAACACCACCACGCCGGGAACTGCCAGGGCATCGCCAATGCCGCTGATCGGGTCGCCCCGCCGCACCGAGTCCGGATAACCGGCCGCCGCACACACCACGCACACCGCGGCTTCGTGCCGCCACTGGGCCCGCATGCCAGCGAGCTCCCCGGCAGCGGCGCCGCCCAGCAGC
The DNA here is from genome assembly GCA_039961755.1 of Acidobacteriota bacterium. Taxonomy (GTDB): domain Bacteria; phylum Acidobacteriota; class Thermoanaerobaculia; order Thermoanaerobaculales; family Thermoanaerobaculaceae; genus CALEVZ01. The sequence goes on from JABRVY010000119.1 coordinate 13,288, forward strand.
GGCAGGAGGTCATCCTCCAGCCGGGGCAGGATCACCTGCGTCTCTGGGTCCCCCAGTCGACAGTTGAACTCCAGCAATTTGGGGCCGTCGCGGGTCACCATGACGCCGGCATAGAGGACGCCGCGGTACTCCCGCCCCTCCCTGGCCAGCCCGCCGAGGGCCGGGCGCACGATGTCCTGGAGGATTTCACCGGCCAGCGCTGGCGCTATCGGCGAGGGGGAGACCGCGCCCATGCCCCCGGTGTTGGGCCCCTGGTCGTCATCCCCCAGGCGCTTGTAGTCCCGCGCCGAGGCCAGCGGCAGGATGGTGGTGCCATCGGTGAGCACCATGAAGGAGACTTCCTCGCCCTCCAGACAGCGCTCCACCAGCACCCGCTCCGCCGCCGCCCCGAAGGCTCGTTCCTCGAAGAAGCGGACCAGCGCTAACTCCACCTCATCGCCGGTGCGGCAGATGAGGACCCCCTTGCCGGCCGCCAGGCCGTCCGCCTTCAGCACCACCGGCAAGCCCAGATGCTTGACGGCCGCTGCAGCCTGCTCCCGATCGTGGACCACTCGCCCCTCGGCGGTGGGGACCCCGTAGCGCTGGCACAGCTCCTTGGTGAAGACCTTGCTCCCCTCCAGCTCTGCGGCGGCGCGCGAGGGCCCGCACAGGGCCAGACCACGCCGGGCGAATTCGTCGGCAATTCCCAGCACCAGCGGCAGCTCCGGCCCCACCACGGTGAGATCGATCTTCAGTGACTGGGCGAACTCGGCCAGCTCCACCACCGCATCCGGTCGGATGGGCACACAGGAGGCCAGAGCGGCGATGCCCGGATTCCCCGGAGCGGCGTACAGCTCCTCGACGACCGGGGAGCGGGACAGCTTCCACGCCAGGGCGTGCTCTCGTGCCCCCCCGCCGACGATCAGGACTCTCACGTTCGACGTTCCTTGCCCAGTGTAGCCTGGAGCAGCGACAAACACGAGGTCTCGACCACGTCCCGCGCCGAGCAGCCGCGGGAAAGGTCGTTGGCCGGCCTGGCCAGACCCTGCAGGAGTGGGCCCAGCGCCCTGGCGCCCCCCAGCCGCTCGGTGAGCTTGTAGCCGATGTTGCCGGCGTCGAGATCGGGAAACACCAGCACGTTGGCCTTGCCAGCGACGGTGGAGCCGGGCGCCTTGCGGGCACCGATGGCGGCCACCAGCGCGGCGTCCACCTGCAGCTCGAAGTCGAACTCGAAGCCGACGTTGCGCTGGGCCAGGAGGGCGCCGGCCTGGCGCACCTTGTCCACGTCCGGGTGCTCCGCCGAGCCCTTGGTGGAGAAGGAGAGCAGGGCCACCCGTGGGGCGGCGCCCACCACCGCCTGGAAGGTGGCGGCGGCGCCCATGGCGATGTCGGCCAGCTGCTCGGCATCCGGGTTGGGCATCACGGCGCAGTCGGCAAACCCCAGCAAGCCGTTGTGCCCCCATCGGGGGTCGGGGTGGGCCATGATGAAGGAAGATGACACCGTCTTGATCCCTGGTGCGGCCCCGATGGCGTGCAGGGCGGCGCGCACCGTGTCGGCGGTGGTGCGCACCGCTCCCCCCACCGAGCAGTCGCACTCGCCCAGCGCCACCAGCAGCGAGCCGAAGTACAGGGGATCGTCCACCGCCTGTTCCGCCTGCTCCCGCGTCCAGCCCTTCGGCCCGCGCCGGGCGAAGAGCAGCTCCACGGCCGCGTGGCGGCGGGGATCCGTGGCGGGGTCGGTGACCTGCACCCCGAGATCGGCGAGACGCCCGTGGGCCTCGGTGCGCTTTACCTCGGGGCACAGCACCGTTACCCTGCAGATGTCGTCGCGCCGCAGGCTTTCGGCCGCCTCCACGATCCTGCTGTCCTCGCCCTCCACCAGCACCACGTGCCCGGCCACCGCCCGGGCCCGCACCGGAAGTTCGTCGAGAAAGCTCATCCTCACGCCTCCGCCCGATATTGTACCTTCCCTTCACGAGCGGCGGCGAGGCGGCCGGGACGCCGTACAATGCGTGGCGGAGCCGACATGCCGGACTACGACGTGGTGATCCTGGGGGGTGGGCCCGCCGGCGAACGAGCAGCCATCCAGGCCGCCCGCGCCCACAAGAGAGTGGCGCTGGTGGAGCGCCAGCATGTGGTGGGGGGCACGCGCATCAACTGGGGGACGATTCCCTCGAAGACACTCAGGGAAAGCGCGCTCTTCGTGGCCTCCCTGACCCGCCACAAGCTCCACGGCATCCGCTGCGAGATGGCTGCCGAGGTGACGGTGGCGGAGCTGATGTACCGGGAGCGCCTGGTGGTGCAGCGGGAGCTAGAGCTGGTCAACGCCTCCCTGGCCCGCTACGCGGTGGAGGTCATCCACGGCCATGGCCGCTTCGAGGACCCCCACACCGTGGCGGTGCTGGGCAAGGACGGCATGGCTCGCCTGCGCCTGCGCGGCGAGGTCATCGTCATCGCCACCGGCACGCGGCCCAACCGCCCCCCCCAGGTACCCTTCGACGGCGAGCGGGTGTTCGACTCCGACACCATCCTCGCCCTGCCGCGCGTGCCCCGCTCCATGATCGTGCTGGGGGCTGGCGTCATCGGCGTGGAGTACGCCTCGATCTTTGCCGCCCTGGGGTTGGAGGTGACCCTCATCGACACCCGTCCCCAGCTGCTCCCCTATCTGGACCGGGAAATGGCCGCCCTCCTGGAGCGGGAGCTGCGCCGGCTGGGCATCATCCTCATCCACGACGATCACTTTGCCGCCATCGAAAGCTGTGCGGGCCCCCCCGCGCGGGTGTGCTGCTCCACCCGGAGGGGGGAGCGGCTGGAGGCCGACGTGCTCCTCTACTGCGTGGGGCGCGATGGCAACACCGACGATCTGGGCCTGGCCAACATCGGGTTGCAGCCCAACCAGTACGGCCTGCTGACCGTCAACGAGAACTTCCAGACCGCCATCCCCCACATCTACGCGGTGGGCGACGTGATCGGCTATCCGGCGCTGGCCTCCACCTCCATGGAGCAGGGGCGGCAGGCCATCCGCCATGCCTTCGGCATTCCCGGCCCGCGCGGCCGCACCGAGGAACTGCCCTTCGCCATCTACTCCATACCCGAGGTGGCGTTCATCGGCAAGAGCGAGGAGGCGCTGGGGCAGGAGGGGTGCGAGGTGATCCGGGGGTACGGTCGCTACGACTACAACCCCCGCGGCCAGATCATCGGCGACGAGGGGGGGCGACTGAAGCTGCTCTTCGCCGCCAGCGACCTCACCCTGCGGGGCGTTCACATCGTCGGCACCGGCGCCTCCGAACTCATCCACATCGGCCAGGCGTTCTTGAAGAGCCGCGCCACCGCCAGGGACATCGCCGAAACCCTCTACAACTACCCGACCCTCTCCGACCTCTACCGCCACGCGGCGCTGGAGGCGCTGGGCGCCCACCTGCGCCGCCGGGTTCACGGCGATCCTGAGCCGTAGCCGGCGCCGCCGACGCCCGCCGCGCCGGCCATCGCCGACTCTCGCCATCGCTCCAGCCGCAGCTCTCCCGCGCTGCCGCCGAAGCGGGCCAGAAGCGCCGCCTGCCGGAAGGCAAAGATGCGGCGGACATCCCTTCCCACGAAGAGGGCCTGGGCGAGCTGGCCCCCCCGCGGCCGGTAGCGCACCCGGTCGGTGACCAGGGTACCGGCGGGCGTGGGCACGAAAACATGCTCATGCACCCAGGAGAGGTAGGGGCCGGCCAGCTGCCGGTCCACGAAGCGCTCGGGGGGCTGCCACACGGCAATTTCGGTGCGCCAGCCGAAGGGGATACCGTGCAGCCGCAGGCGGTAGTCGATGAGGGCACCCTCCGCCATCGCGATGGGCAGCGGGGTGAGAATGCGAAAACGCAGCCACGGTGGCGTGATGCTCTCCAGGTTTTCGGCGTCTGCGAAGAACGGGAACACCCGGGCGAGGGGAGCGGAGAGGTGCACCGAAGCGGTGAGGAGGTAGGTCGCCACGAACGCCACCGGCGGGCTACGGTCGACCCCGGCGGGGCGAACCGCACTCGCAGGAAATGAAACCGACGCCGGGCGCCGTTGTCTGCCCATGAGCGATATCTCTCGCGGGGGGAGTCCATGTCCAGGAACGCAGCAGAAGGCTTACACAGTTCGAGCCAGGCGGTGGCCAACCTGCCCCGCCACCTGCAGCAGTTCGTTGTCGAGCAGGGGTGGGAACGGTACACCCCCATCGACCACGCGGTGTGGCGCTACATCATGCGCCAGAACGTGCGCTTCCTGCGCCACCACGCCCACCCCTCCTACCTCGAGGGCCTGGCGAGGACGGGCATCGCCCTGGACCGCATCCCCCGCCTGGAGGAGATGAACCAGGCGCTGGGGCGCATCGGCTGGGGGGCAGTCACCGTGGACGGCTTCATCCCGCCGGCGGCTTTCATGGAGTTCCAGGCCCACCGGGTGCTGGTCATCGCCGCCGACATCCGCCAGCTGGAGCACATCGAGTACACCCCCGCCCCCGACATCGTCCACGAGGCCGCCGGCCACGCCCCCATCATCGCCGACGCCACCTACGCCGAGTACCTGCGGCGGATCGGCGAGGTGGGGGCGAGGGCCATCTCCTCCCGGGCCGACTGGGAGCTCTACGAGGCCATCCGGCACCTCTCCATCCTCAAGGAGGCTCCCGGCGTCCCCGCGGCGGAGATCGACGCGGCGCAGCGCCTGGTGGAGGAGCGCCAGGCCAACCTGGGGGAGCCCTCGGAGATGGCCCGCCTGTCGCGCCTGCACTGGTGGACGGTGGAGTACGGGCTCATCGGCTCTCTCCAGCAACCGAAGATCTACGGCGCCGGGCTGCTCTCGTCCATCGGCGAGGCGCAGCACTGCCTGACCGACGCGGTGGCCAAGCTCCCCTACACCCTGGCCGCCGCCGACGTGGCCTTCGACATCACCACCATGCAGCCGCAGCTGTTCGTGACGCCGGACTTCGAGCACCTCCTGGCGGTGCTGGAGGAGTTCGCCGCCACCATGGCGTTCCGCCGGGGCGGGCTGGAAGGTCTCGCCCGGGCGCAGGAGTCGGGGGCGGTGGCCACCGCCCAGCTGAGCTCGGGGCTGCAGATTTCGGGCGTGCTCGCCGACGTTCTCGCCGACGACGGACAGCCGGCGTATCTGCTCTTTCGCGGGCCCTCGGCCCTGGCGGTGGCCGGCCGGGAGCTGCCCGGCCACGGCAAGGAGTACCACCGGGACGGTTTCGGCACCCCGCTGGGGCGGCTCGAGGGCGAGTCACTCCCCCTGGAGCTGATGGGCGAGCAGGACCTGCGCCGGGTGGGGGTGGAAGTCGGCCGGCACGCCCGCCTGCGCTTCGCCTCTGGCGTCACCGTGGAGGGTCGGGTGGCAACGACCCGTCGCCACCAGGGTCAGCTACTCCTGGTGAGCTTTGAGGAGTGCACGGTGCAGCGAGGGGAGCGGCTGCTGTTTCGGCCCGAGTGGGGGAGCTTCGATATGGGGGTGGGGGAGCGGGTGGTTTCGGTGTTCGCCGGCGCCGCCGACAAGGACGCCTACGAGCAACCGGTGCTCCTGCCCAGAGAGCGGACCATCAAGGCGGCGCTGGACGACCGCCGCCACCGGCTGGCCGAGCTCTACGGCCGGGTGCGGGCGGTGCGCTCCGGCGAGCTGCCCGCTCAGGAGCTGTCCCGCCTGTGGCAGGAGGTGCGTCACCACTGGCCGGAGGAGTGGCTCCTGCCCGGCGAGCTGTACGAGCTGGCGCTGGCCCGGGGAGAACACGGCGCCCTGGCCGAGGAGCTCGAGGCGCATCTGCAGGGGGTCTCCCGGCGACGGCCGGAGCTGCAGCGCCTCATCGCCAACGCCCTGGCCGCGGCCCGGGAGGCCGCGTAGCAGCTCCCTCTCCCTACAGCGTCCCCGCCCGGTGGCCCACGGCGAGTTCCGAAACCAGCACGTCGGTGGGGCGCTCCAGGGCAAAGGCGATGATTTCGGCCACCTCCTCGGGGGCGAGCATGCGCTCCCGCGGCCAGACACCCGCCACCCCGTCCCACAGTCCGGTGGAGGTCGCCGCGGGGTAGACGTTGACCACGCGGATCCCGGCCGGGCGCAACTCCTCCCGCAGGCACTGGGAAAGCCCCTCGAGGGCGAACTTGGCGGCGCAGTAGGCGCCCCAGCCGGGAAACCCCTGCCGCGCCGCCACCGACAGCACGTTGACGATGGTGGCGTCGGGACCCATGCGCGGCGCCAGGGCGCGGCACAGCAGGAAGGGGGCGGTGAGGTTGATCGCCAGGCTCTCCTCCCACTCCCGCAAGGTCAGCTCCGGCAGAGGCTTGACGATGGCCACCCCGGCGTTGTTGACGAGGGCGGTGAGGGGAGGGCTCCCGGCCGCCTCGGCGAGGGCCTCCACCTCCTGCGGGTGGGCGAGGTCGCCGGTGAGGATCGCGGCGTCCCCTCCCCGCTCCTTCACCAGACGTTCCACCTCACCCAGGGCGGCGGCGGCCCGGCCGTGGAGGAGCAGTTCCCGGCCGGGCCGGGCCAGCCGCAGCGCCAGCGCCCGGCCGATGCCGCGGCTCGCTCCGGTGATGAGGACGCGCTCCACGCTCACTCTCCCGTTCCCACCCGGCGCAGGGTGAAGCGGTTGTTCTCCGTCTCCCACAGGCGCAGCCGCCCGAGCCGCCCGCCCATGGCGCCCTCCAGGCGCGGCCACAGGGTGACCACGATGTTCTCGCTGGTGGAGGGGCGGTCGCCGAAGTCGGGGGTCTCCTCGTCCAGGTGGACCATCTGCCAGGGGGCCAGGGAGCGCTCCAGCGCCCTCTGAACCGCCTCGAGGTCGGCCACCGTACCGCTGACGGGGTCGAGCACCCCGCCGCAGGCAGCCTCCACCACGTAGCGGTGGCCGTGGCCGGTGGGGTTGTTGCACTTGCCGTACAGAGCCCGGTTGGTGGCCTCGTCCAGCCGGGGGGCGTGCAGCCGGTGGGCGGCCCGGAAGGAGGACTCCACCACCAGGCGAGCCTTCTCCCCCCCCAGATACTCGGCGGACAGCCAGGACAGCTCCCACAGGCGGGTGCGCACCACCGGCAGCGCCTGCCGGAGCCGGAGAAAGGCGTGGCGGGCCAGCCACTCGGTGGTGACGGGGCCGCCCCGCAGGGCGTCGACCTCGTCGTTGAGGTAGAGGTGGTCCAGCTCCTCCCGCAGGGCCCCCAGCGCCCCTTGCACC
>JABRVY010000120.1:0-3236 GCA_039961755.1 Acidobacteriota bacterium
CGTCCCACCGCCCCCGCCACCACCTGCACCACCCGGTCAAAGCCCAGCTCCTCGCCGGCTGGAGAGAGGGCCTCGCTGAGCCCGTCGGTACACACCACCAGCCGGTCGCCGGCGCGCAGCTCCAGGGCGCCCTCAGTGTAGTGGGCGGCCTCACTCACCCCCACCGGTGGCCCGGTGGCCGCCAAACGTCGCGGAACTCCCCCAGCCGGCGCCACCACCGCCAGGGGGTGACCGGCGGAGACGTACCGCACCCGCCCGCTGGACGGGGCGAGGAGGCCGTAGAAAAGGGTGAAGAACTGCGGCGCCGCCGGATCGAGGGGAAAGCGCCGGTTCAGCTCCGCCGCCACCTCCGCCGGCGGAGCGGGGAGCCAGCCTTGCCCGGCCGGCCGAAACAGGCACGACTGCCCCGGGGTAGCCACCAGGGTGTGGGCCAGGGTGAAGGACAGCAGCGCCGCCCCCACCCCGTGGCCGCTCACGTCCAGGACAAAGAAACCCACCGTGTCGGGGTCCATGGCGAAGACGTTGAGCATATCTCCGGCCAGCTCCGTGCAAGGGCGAAAGGTCCAGGCCACCCTCGCCCCTGGTAGGCGGGGCGGGGCGGCCGGCAGCAGACTCATCTGAATCCGCGCCGCCGCCTCGAGGTCCCGCCGCATCTGCCGATTGGCCGCCTCCAGCCGCTCCTGGGCCAGCCGCCGCTCGGTGACATCCGACTGCACGCCGATGAAATGGGTCAGCTCTCCCGCCTCGTCCAAGACGGGGGTGATGCTCAGGCGGTTCCAGAAGGGAACGCCGTCCTTCCGGTAGTTGAGCAGCTCCACCACCACCCCGCGCCTCTCGGCGAGGGCGGAGCGGATCGCCGCCAGGGCCGCCGGGTCGCTGCCTGACCCTTGGAGGAATCGGCAGTTGCGCCCCAACGCCTCGACCCCCGGGTAGCCGGTCACCTCTTCGAAGGCGGCGTTCACATAAATGAGAGGCATGTCCGGCAGGCGGGCGTCGGCGATGACGATCCCCTCCCCGGCGGCTCCCAGGGCGCGCTCCAACAATGCCGGCGGCAGCGCCGGCGGGGCACCGCCCCGGTCCCGCTGATCGGTCATGCCCGGCAACGATAGCAGAGACGACGGGCCGAGGGCTCTCCCGCTCCCGCCACAGACACGGGCTCCGACACGGGCACGGAGGCCCGTCGGGGCTCTATTTCGCCTGGCCTCGCCGCAGGCGGCGCTCGGCCCACCAGCTGTAGAGTACCGGCACGGTGAACATGGTGAGTAGCGCCCAGCTCATCCCCCCTACGGTGGGGATGGCCATGGGGATCATCACGTCGCTGCCCCGCCCGGCGGAGGTGAGGACCGGCAGCAGCGCCAGGATGGTGGTGGCCGAGGTCATGAGCGCCGGGCGCACCCGGCGAGAGCCGGCATAGATCACCTCCCGGCGGATGCCCTCCACGCTGTCCGGGCGCACTTCGGCGAAGCGCTGCCGCAGGTAGGTGGCCATCAGTACCCCGTCGTCCACGGCGATGCCGAACAGGGCCAGAAAGCCCACCCACACGGCCACGGACAGGTTGACGGGGTGGAGCTGGAAGACCTCTCGCAGGTTGGCCCCGAAAACGGTGAGGTCGGCAAACCAGGGCTGGGCGTAGAGGGAGATCATCACGAACCCCCCCGCCCAGGCCATCGCTATGCCCGCGAAGATGAACAGGGTGGTGGCCAGGGAGCGGAACTGGAAGTAGAGGATCAACAGGATGATGGATAGGGCCAGGGGGAGCACGATGCGGAGGGTGGCGGCGGCCCGCAGCTGGTGCTCGTAGGTCCCGGAGAAGCGCCAGCTCACCCCCGCCGGCACCGGCAGCTCCCCCGACTTCACCTGAGCCTCCAGCGCTGCCCGGGCGGCCTCCACCACCTCCACCTCCGCCAGCCCCGGCTGCCCGCCGAAGGTGATGTAGGCGGTGAGGAAGGTATCCTCGCTGCGGATCATGTCCGGGCCGCGCACGTAGGCGATCTCGGCCAGCTGCCCCAGGGGCACCTGGGCCCCGTCTTTGCCCGCCACCAGCACCCGCTCCAGGGCCTCCAGGTCGCCCCGGCGCTCCCGGGGATAGCGGACCCGCACGGGGTAGCGCTCCCGCCCCTCCAGGGCGGTGGTGACCACCACACCCCCCACGGCGGCCGCCACCACCCGCTGCACGTCGGCGGCGTTGAGGCCGTGGCGGGCGATGGCCCGGCGGTCCACGCGGATCTCCAGGTACGGCTTGCCCATGACGCGCTCGGCGTTGACCGTGTCCGGCCGCACCGCCGGGACTTCCTTCAAGGCCTGTTCCAGGGCCACCGCCATGCGGTCCAGCGTCTCGAGGTCGGCGGCTCGCAGCTTCACCCCCATGGGGGCCCGCATCCCCGTCTGCAGCATCACTTGCCGCGTCTCGATGGGCTGCAGTTTGGGGGCGGAGGTGGTGCCGGGCAGGGCCGCCGCGGCGGCGATCTCCTCCCAGATGTCCTGGGGGGAGCGGATGTGATCCCGCCACTGCCGGAAGGGGCGCCCCCGTGGGTCGAGGACGAGCCGGCCCTGGGCGTCCCGCACGAACTCCCCGCGGCGGCGGTCGTAGCGGAAGGTGAGCCGCCGCCCGGCGGCGTCGGTGAGGTACTCGCTCTTGTAGGTGATGAGGGTCTCGATCATGGTGACCGGGGCCGGGTCCAGGGCGGTTTCGGCCCGCCCCAGCTTGCCCACCACCGTCTCCACCTCGGGGATGGCGGCGATGGCCCGGTCCTGCTGCTGCAGCACCTCCAGCACCTCCCCCAGGGAGGCGTGGGGCATGGTGGTGGGCATCCACAGGAACGACCCCTCGTCCAGGGGGGGCATGAACTCCCGCCCCAGGCCGGGGAAGCGGTGTACCGCCCACACCCAGGGGGGGCTGGTGCGCAGCGCCTGGCCCGGCAGCCCCAGCCGCTCCAGCCCCGCCGGGAGGAAGCCGAAGAGGCGGCCGAACCCCAGCCAGATGATGGCGCCCAGCACCACCAGCAGGGCCGGCACGGCCAGGAAGGCGCCCTTGTGGGCCAGACACCACCCCAGCAGGGCGGGGTACGCCCGCTGCACCGCCAGAAACAGGCCCAAAAGTCCCCCCACCAGGAGCACCACGAAGAGGACGTTGCGCACGACCCCCCGCTCGGGGCCCAGGGGCTCCCACACCCGGGCCAGGAGCACGGCCACCGCCACCGCCGCCACCAGGGAGGCGGCGCGGGGGCCTCCCAGCC
>JABRVY010000121.1:0-5113 GCA_039961755.1 Acidobacteriota bacterium
CCTCGACGAGGCGTTCGAGGACTTCGACGAGCGCGAGCTGTACGCCAAGGACTGACGAGCGACCTGGCACGAGGGTCGCGCGCGACGGGCCAGGGGCGGCGAGCATCCTGGCCCTTTCCACGGAGGGTGCGATGACGATCACGGCGCAGGCGGTGAAGGAACTGCGTGAGCGAACCGGGGCCGGCATGATGGACTGCCGGCGAGCCCTGGAGGAGGCCGGCGGCGATCTGGACGAGGCCGCCAAGGTACTGCGCAAGAAGGGTCTGGCAGCGGCGGCCAAGAAGGCCGGGCGCACCGCCAAGGACGGACTGGTGGTGGTGCACACCGAGCCGGACGGCTCGCGGGTGGCGGTGCTGGAGCTCAACTGCGAGACCGACTTCGTGGCCCGCACCGAGCGCTTCCAGGCCTTCGCTGCGGCCCTGGCGGCGCAGGCGGCGGCCGACGGCACCGGCGACGCGGCGGCGCTGCTGGCCCGGCCCAAGGCGGGCGACAGCGAGCACACCGTCGCCCAGGCGCTGGCCGGCGAGATCGCCACCATCGGCGAGAACATGCTGCTCTCCCGGGTCGCGCTGCTGGACGCCGAGCCGGGTTTCCAGCTGGGGTCCTACGTCCACATGGGGGGGAAGATCGGTGTGGCGGTGAAGATCTCCGACAACGCCGACGAGGAGACCGTCAAGGACGTGGCCATGCACATCGCCGCCGCCGAGCCGCGCTTCGTCAGCCGCGAGGACGTGCCCGAGGCGGTGCTGGCGGAGGAGCTGGAAGTCGCCAAGGCCCAGGCCGAGGCCACCGGCAAGCCTCCCCAGGTGGCGGAGAAGATCGCCCAGGGCAAGCTGGGCAAGTTCTACGAGCAGGCCTGCCTCATCGAACAGCCCTTCGTGAAGAACCCCGAGCAGAAGGTCGCCGACATGCTCAAGGAGCGCGGCGGAGTGACGGTCAAGTCCTTCGTGCGCTTCCGCCTCGGCGAAGGGGTGGCGGCGGAGGGGGCGTGAGCGCCACCCCGGTCTACCGGCGGGTGCTGCTGAAGCTGTCGGGGGAGGTGCTGATGGGCAACCAGCCCTTCGGCATCTCCTCCGAGGTCATCCCGCCGCTGGCCGGGGAGCTGGCCGAAGTGCACGGCCTGGGGGTGGAGACCGCCATCGTCATCGGCGGTGGCAACATCATCCGCGGCATTCAGGCCTCGGAGAAGGGGCTGGACCGGGTGACCGGCGACCTCATGGGGATGCTGGCCACCGTCATCAACGCCCTGGCCCTGCAGGACGCCCTGGAGCAGCGGGGGGTGGCCACGAGGGTGCAGACCGCCATCGAGATCCGCCAGGTGGCCGAGCCCTTCATCCGGCGGCGGGCCATCCGGCACCTGGAAAAGGGGCGGGTGGTGATCTTCGCCGCCGGCACCGGCAACCCCTTCTTCACCACCGACTCGGCGGCGGCCCTGCGGGCCTCGGAAATCCGCGCCGACGCCCTCCTGAAGGCCACCAAGGTGGACGGCCTCTACACCGCCGACCCCAACCGCGAGGCCGGCGCCACCCTGGTCAAGACCGCCGACTATTCGTACCTGTTGCAGCACTCCCTCAAGATCATGGACGCGGCGGCCGTCTCGCTCTGCCAGAACTCCTCGATCCCCATCCGCATCTTCAACATCCGCGTGCCGGGCAACATCAGGCGGGTGGTCCTGGGCGAGGACGTGGGCTCCCTGGTCTCCCGCCAGTCGTAGCCTCGCTCCGCCGGGTCGGCAGGGCGCGGCAGGAGCGCCTCACCCCCACGGGCACCGCTGTCTCCTCCGACTCCCTCACCTTCGCCGCCGACACGGCAGCCGTGGAAGCGAAAGGCTCCCGCCGGCTCCGGGTCCCGTCCCTGGAGAGCCCGCGAGTTGCCTTCCTGCTCTCGCTCTCGTCCACTGCTGGGGTACACCTTCCCCTCTTGGAGGCTGGGAGGGTCCACGCAGGGCCAGGACGCGGTTCTTCGGGTCAGGATGACGCTACGGTACGAACTTGAAGAGCAATCCGACGATGGCCAGCAGAACGGTGAACTGCAGCCCCACCAGCCACCACACGCGCACGCCAAGTTCCTTGAAGCGCTCCTCCCACAGAGTCTGCTGCTGGTTGAGGCGGGTCTCCCAGCGCTCGTCCAGGTGCTGGAGCTGACTCAACAGCAGGGTGAAGCGATGCTCCTGCTTTTCATCCTGGGAGCTCGAGCGCCGGTCCCAGCGCTCCGCCAGGGTCCCGATACGTTCGGTGAGTTCGGTGAAGCGCCGGTCCCAGCGCCCTTCGGCCTGGGCCTGACGGTCGGCGAGTTCGGCGGAGCGGACGTCCCATTGTTTCCCGAGGGTCTCGATGCGGTCGGCGAGTTCGGCAAACCGCCTGTCCCAGCGCCCCTCGGCCTCAGCCTGGCGGTCTGTTAGCTCTTCAAAGCGTGTGTCCCAGCGCCCCTCGGCCTGAGCCTGACGGTCGGCGAGTTCGGCGAACCGCGCGTCCCACTGTTTCCCGAGGGTCTCGATGCGGTCCGCGAGTTCAGCAAACCGCCTGTCCCAGCGCCCCTCGGCCTGAGCCTGACGGTCGGCGAGTTCCGCGAAGCGGACGTCCCATTGTTTCCCGAGGGTCTCGATGCGGTCGGTGAGCTCGGCAAACCGCCTGTCCCAACGCCCTTCGGCCTGGGCCTGGCGGTCTGTTAGCTCTTCAAAGCGTGTGTCCCAGCGCCCCTCGGCCTGAGCCTGACGGTCGGCGAGTTCGGCGAACCGCGCGTCCCACTGTTGCCCGAGCGTCTCGATGCGGTCGACCAGTTCGGCAAAGCGTCTGTCCCAGCGCTCTTCCAGGCGGGCCAGACGGGCCTCCCAGGTCTGGTCCAGACGCTGCAGCTGGTCCTCCACGCGGCCGAGGCGCTCGGAGATCTGGTCCAGCTGGCGGGAGAGCTGCTGGGCGAAACGTTCCTGCCCCTCCTTCCACCCCTCCAGGTGGGCGAGGCGCTCGGCCAGCTGCTCCAGCGGGGCGGCGGTAGCCATGGCAGCATCCTAACACGGGGACTGGCGGCGGGAAAGCGTGACGCGCCAGCGATAACGGGAGAGGAAAGAGAGGGTTCCCGTGAAAAAGCACCGCCTCAGCCGGAGGCTTTGGGGGATTGGGCGGCGCAGGGGAACGGCGCGGATGGGATGTCCAGCTCCCGGGGGGTGAGGCCTTGTGGGCGCTGGCAACACCGCCGCCGGTACTCCCCGCCCTCTGATGGAGGTCGCCACTGAATGATCGACCCGCGCCGAATCACCTGGCCAGGTTGACATCGATCTTCAACTATGCGTGACGTGTCTTTTCTTCTAGAGCCTCGAAATTGCGACGAACTCTCACGAGTGATCACCTTCTTGACAATACGAGTGTCGGCGGCTATCCTCCCACTACCAAGCCAAGGTAGGGGGACGATCACGATGGGCTGGAAGCACCTGCGCACGACGATCATGGCCGGCACAGGAGTTGCTCTCTCCTCTTCTCTTCTCTTCTCTTCCTTCACTGAGTAGCCCTCGGGAGCCTTCGCCCGGTGACACCCCACGCTGGCTCTGGGTGGGGCAACAGCAGGGGGTGGCGAAGCTCAATGAATCGTCGCGGCTCGCCCTGGTGCTGCCGGAGCCCGGGGCCGCGGCGCTGGCCCTGGATCGCGTGACGGAGGTGGTGTGGGTGGCTCGGGGGACGCGCCTGGCGGGGTACTCCTTCGCGGGCGAGCGGATCGCCGAGCTGGCCTTACCTGACGACCTGACCGCGCGGGCGCCGGTGTTCCTGGAGGCATGGGAGCGGGACGGCACCCTGTGGTTGGCCGCTGGAGATGAGCTGTGGCGTTATTCCTCCCAGGCAGCGCCGCTCGGCCGCTGGCCGCTACCCGGTCGGGCCAGTGCAGTCGCCCTGGAGCAAACCGCTGGCCTGCTGTGGATTGGCGTTCCCGGCTGGCTGCTGTACCTGGACGCCGCCTCGGGGCGCGAGCTGGGCCGGATCGCCCTGCCGGCGGCGCCCCGCAGCGTGGCGGTGGGCCCCCAAGGGATCGTCGTGGTGGCATTGCCGGACCAGCTGCGCGCCTTCGAGCAGGGCCACCTGGTGTGGCAGTTCCCCTGCGTCGATCCTCGCGAGCTCGCGTCTGCCCCCCAGGGGGTGTGGGTGCGACACGAACAGCACCTGGCGCTGGTCAGCCAGCAGGGAAAGCTGCTGTGGTCGCAGGCCCGCCCCCAACTGATGGTGGCCCGGGCCATAGCGGCGAGTCCCCGCAGCGGGGTGCTGTGGCTGGTTGCTCCCCGGCAGGCGTGGGCGGTGGCTCCCGACGGCGCGGATCTGGCGCACGTCACCTTGCCTGACCTGGGGGAGGCCGGGGCGTTCCGGCTCTACGTGGACGTCTTTCCCCCCGAGGTGTCGCTGCTGGCGCCTGCCGACTGCACCGCCCAGTCGCGCCCGCGGGTGGAGGTGAGTCTCGCCGACCACGGTTCTGGGGTCCCCGAGGCGGGGCTGGAGCTGTGGGTGGACGGGGTCCGACATCCCGCAGCGTGGGAGCTGGGCGAAGGGCGCGCCTGGACGCAGCTTCCGGCGGACCTGGAGGAGGGCGAACACCACCTGGAGGTGGTGGCGTCTGACGCCGAGGGGAACCAGGCGCGCGCCGAGCAACGGCTCACCGTGGATCTCACCCCTCCCGCCTTCAGGGAGCTCGCGCCCCCGGACGGAGTGTTCGTGCCGACGCACCAGCTCACCGTCAGCGGCCGTCTGTCCGAGCCTGCCACCCTGCGGGTCAACGGCCTGGAAGTGCCGGTTGACCGTGATGGCAGCTTCGCCACCCTGGTCACCCTGGTGGAGGGTGCCAACCAGCTGATGCTCTCGGCCTCCGACTGCGCCGGTCACAGCACCTCGGTGGTGCTCACCATCACCGCCGACACCGTCGCCCCCGCGCCGGTGGTTCTCGCTCTGGTGCGCGCTCAACTCACCGGGAACACCGCCACCATCGTCGGTCAGGCCGGGGCAGCGGAAGCGTGGGCGACACTGGAGGCGACCAACACCTCCACCGCCGGGGTGGTCGTTGCCCCGGTGGAGGCGGATGGGAGCTTTTCCCTGGAGCTCGCGGCCCGGGCCGCGAGCTCCAGGGAAAAGCTCCCATC
>JABRVY010000122.1:0-25636 GCA_039961755.1 Acidobacteriota bacterium
CCCCCCACCCTCCCCAATCCGGCGATGGCCACCACCACGCCGTCCTCCGGCACCGGCCGGGCCAGGTGCTCCAGGTAGCGCAGAACCCCCGGTGCCGAGGCCAGAAAGCTCCAGCGCTCCCCCGCCGCGGGCGGCTGCCACAGGCCGGCGCACCCCGGCTGCGGCGTCCAGCCGGGCGGCGCCACCCAGGGCTCGCGCCGGGGATCGCCGCTGCGGGGCTCCAGCACGATCTCGGGCGTTGGCAGCGCCGCGGGGCGCGGCCCCCAGCCCAGCCGCTCCGCGGTGATGGGGTCGCCCAGGATGGCGGCACGCCCGTGGCCGTAAAGGGTCATCGCCCGCTCCAGCGAGTGCGGTGGGCCTCGTGGGTCTCCGGGTGCAGGCGGGCCAGGGCGCGCAGATCCTCCGCCAGCAGCTGACTGGGCAGGCGATCGCGGGGAGGCTCGAACCCCTCCGGCATGGGCGGGCAGCGCGGGATGCGCACCACCGCCCCCATCTCCGGCAGGCTCAGAAAGCGCCCCTCGGTCGCCCGGAAGAGTTCTTCGATGGACACCAGCAGGCGCCGGGTCAACTCCAGCGCCAGGCGTGAGAAGTCCAGAGCTCCCTCGCGGTCCAGCCCCAGGGGGTGGGGATCGTGGTAGGGCAGGCAGTCGTTGAGGGAAGGCAGCAGCGAGCCGGTCTGCATGTGGGAGCGGCCCAGAATGTTCCATCCTCCGATGAAGGGCGCCACGGCGCTCTCCCGCAACACCCCGCGCCAGCGCGGAACGATGGTCCCGCAGCGATGCCGGATTCCCTTCAGGTGCAGGGTGGCGTGCACCGAGGCCGACGTCAGGCCCACCAGCACCTCCCGCAACCGCACGCCGGCGGCTCTGGCCGCCTCCGCCACCGCCAAGAGCGGCTCCACCTCGATGAGGATGGGGGCGAGGAGCAGTGCATCCCTGCCCAGGGAACGGGCGGTGTGGAGCTGCAGCTCCAGTGACGGACTGCCGGGCGCCGGGTGGGTGCCGGCCTCGTACCCCTCCCAGGTGAGGAAGCGCTCCAGCTCCAGGGCGATGGTGGGGTACTCCCCGACCAGGTCGCGGACGAAGAAGGTGCCCAGGCCGAGCACCACCCAACCGCTACCCTCCCTCGCCAGGCGCTCCCGCGCCCACGCCGCCACCTCCCGCTTGACCTCTCGCTCCTGCACCTGTAGAAGGGCGGCGCCGGGGTGTCGGGCACCGAAAAAGGAGGCGATGGCGCGCCGGTTCTCCTCGATCACCCGCCGCACTGTTGGTGCCTCACCGTAATGGGGCTGCAGGACGAATCCCATGTCCCACAGCAGCAGGAGCGGGTCGGTGAGGGACACCGCCGCCCACCGCAGCCCCCCAGCCTCGCCGCCCGTCTCCTCGGCCAGCCATGAAGCGCCAGCCTGAACAAGAGCAGCCTCCAGCGCCTCGGCGTCGTCTGGGGTCAGCCCGAAGAGGGCGAACAGCAGGCCGCCGTCCATCCAGCGCGCCATGGCCTTGGCGAGCAGAGGGGTGATGGCAGCGCACTCGGCCAGCGGCCGGTCGGCGGCCACAGCGGTGATCAGCGCCCCCCGCCCCAGCAGGCGCCCATCGAGATGAGGGGTGAGCCGGCGATCATTCACCGCCACCGGCAGTTCGGCCGCCGGCACCTCGGTCCAGCTGAGGGCCGCCAGCGGCCGACCACTCTCCCCTTCCCGCAGCACCAGAGTCTCGCTGCGGCCGCGGGATCGCCGCCCGCCAGCGGAAAGGGTCTCCAGCCGCGCCACATGCCCCAGCGCCTCCGGGATGTGGTCACCGACGATCACCTCGAGCTGCAGGCGAGGCATATTGACGGTCTCTTTGGCCGACGGGAAGTTGAGGTAGAGCTGGCGCTCGGAGAGGATGCGCGCCACCAGCGGATCGCACATCGCCTCCAGTGCCTCCCGCCGACGCAACGCCTGGCGCACCGAGGTGGAGGAGACCGCCGAGACCCGGGGGGACACGGTCGCCACCTCCACCCCGGCGCGAAAGAGGGGCAAGCGGGCGCGCCAGGCGGCGGAGGCCAGGTCCGGGCGATGAATGACGATGTGGGGGATGTCCCATACCGCCGACTCGGCGCTGCGGTAGGCCGACGCGCTCTCCAGGACGTCGCTGCCCACAACCAGCTTGACCGGCCGGCCGCGCAGCCGGCGAGGAAGGGAGGCCAGACTCGCCCTTCGGGCAATGTTGATGGGCGGCTCGATGGGCGAAAGAAACGCCTCGGGCAGCGGCGCCAGCGCCCGCCATGCCAGCTCCTGGCGGATGCGGCGGGGCTGGGCGTGCTTGCGCCAGGAGTAGTCATCCACCTGCACCAGCACCTCGTCGACGAACTTCAAGGCCTGCGCCGTGACTTCGGCGTGCCCTATGGTGAAGGGATCGAACGTCCCCGGCATCAACGCCACCGACGGGCGGGCCGGGAAGCGGGGCCGCGGGCGGGCCCGGTGGAGGGCATGGTCCAGGTGGTTGAGGGCGGAGGCGACCAGGAAAAACCGGCCGCGGTCACCCGGAGTGTGGGCCACCAACGCCAGGAACTGCTTGGTGGTGAGGGCCAGCAGCCGCGTGAGGCGGTCATCGCCGCTGGCCTTGTTGAGCAGGCGGTCCAGCACCATGGCCACCTGGGCCAGAGCCTCATGGACGGTGGAGGCGCGCTCCTCCGCCAGTGCTCCCATGAGGATGCCGGCCAGGCGGCGCAGGGTGCGGCGGTCCAGCTGCTCCCGCCGCACCTGCAGCAGTAGCCAGCCCGAGGTCTGCAGCAGCAGTCGCTGCAGTGCTTCGGAACCCCGACGCGCATCTACCTCGATGTCATCGAGGATTTCAACGAACTCCTGCTCGGGCAAGCTGGCAATGACCGCCGCCAGAAAGCGCGGGATGTATCGTGTCACCGCCTCCACATCCAGCTGCAGCGAACGCAGCAGCTCCACCGCCAGGTCGTTGCGCTGCTGCACCGACAGCTGCGGTGCCAGCTCCAGCAGACAGCGGCCGGCGTGGAAGCGCGCCCCCTCGACGCGGCTCACTTTCAAGATGTTGGCCAGGTGAAACGCCACCTCGTTGGCGAAGTGCGTCTCGGGGTCCTCACCTCGGGCCATCCGCTCCCGCGCCCGGGCGAGCAAGTAGTCGCAGTTGATCTTCTTTTCCACCCAGCCGACGCGGCTCTTGAGGTTGCGCAGCATCACCTCGCGCACCGCCCCCCGCCCCCCCTCCCGCAGCTCTCGGCAGCGCTCGGCCAGGGGGACGGCGTCGGCCAGCCGGGCCAGCTCCTCCAGCAGGAACAGCTCGGCTACCAGCGCCTCGGACCGGGCGCTGGAGGCCAGCAGGCCAACGCAGTAGCGCACTCCCTCCTTCACGCCCGGCGCCTGCAACCCTCCTCGCGCCACCCCCAGCATGACCCGCCACGCCATCAGGCGGGTGTTGACCGCCGGGTGGTGCGCCCACGCCTGGGCGATCTCCAGCAGCTCCAGGTGCTGCTCGCGGTCGAAGTAGGGCAGCAAGACCTCCAGCGACTCGCAGGCATAGAGGCCCACCAGCGGCCGTTCGTCCGCCATCCGACCGCGGATTCGCTCCAGGACCACCGCGAGCACCTGGCGGCGCAGCTGGGGTTCGGCGCGACGAAGGAGGCGGCGCAGGATCACGGGGATGGCGTAGAGTTCTTTTTCCACCTCCCCCATGTCCTCCTCCGGGTCCACGGGGGCCCGATCCAGCAGGGCGAACACCCGCTCCAGCCGGCGCAACGCCCAGGTGCTCTCCTCCACCGTGACGCCGTCGGGCAGGTCCTTGGTCCAGAAGCGCTCCTCCAGGCCCAACAGGTCGCCGATGCGGTTGGAGGCGTGGTAGCGGATGTCGTCGTCCCGGTGGGACAGCAGCTCGAAACAGAACTCCAGGGCCAGGTCCTTCTGTTCCATGGACATGGCCGGCGAGTACTCGCCCAGCACGCCCAGGTAAGTACGCAGGTCTCGCCACCCCTCCGACGAGCGGGCCTCCTCCAGCAGCTCGCGCATGGTCTCGGCGTTGCGCAGCCGCTCCATCACTCCAATGTTGTGGGCGGTAGAGAACAGCCGGGCAACGGTGGGAATCTCCGCACCGGTGGCCAGCGCCACCAGGTCGGGCCGTGTACGCCCCGCCATCACCTCCAGCACATCCAGGCCGGCCGGAAGGCGCGGCCGCTCGCGAGCTGGCCCCTCGAACCCGGGCGGGTCGAGCTGAACCCCCAGAGTGAGGAGGTAATCCTCCAGGTCGCGCAGCTTACCGTACACCGCTTCGTAGCGGCGCAGCTTGGCGCGGTCCAGGTTCTCCAGCTTGTCGCGGATGGCGGCGAAGGCGTCCTTCAGGGAGATCATGCTCATGCGCGGAGCACCGTCCGGGCCGGCCATGTCCTTGACGCGGAAGTCGGCGTAGATCAGCAGCTGGGTTTCCACCGGCAGGCGCACCCGCTCCAGGTCCCAGCAGGAGTGGTTGGTGGCGATGTGCCCGATGCCCGGAAGCCCGCGCGCCTCGTACCACTGATGGGTGTAGTAGTAGTGCAGGCGAGGGATGCGCCGCTCCTCATCACCCACGCAGCCGAACTTGCCCACGTCATGGCCGATCGCCGCTCCGTGCAGCAGCGGCAGCGACACCGGAATCGAGCGGGCCAGCTGGCGGCCAATATGGATGGCCAGCCCGGTCACCCCGAGGACGTGATCAGCAATGGAAAAACCGAGCCACTGCTGGGCCATGGCGAGCGTGACCAGCAGGCCCTCCTGCTCCAGGGCAGCGAGCAGCCGCGCGTACTCGTCGGCCGCCGGCCAGCCGGCCAGCTCCACCTCGGCCAGGGGGCGAAACGGCAGCCGGACGGCGATCCCCTCCCCCCCGCGCTGCGCCTGGGAGGTGATCACGGCGTCGGCGAGGGGGAAGAAGTGTCGTGCCACCTCCTCCACCTCCGGTGAGGGCGGGGGGAAGCGCTGGGGAAAAAGGCGCCGCCGCCCCTCCCGGTACAGCGCCTGCCGCCACTGGGTGAGATCTGCCGGCGGGTCGAGACGCGCGAGGTGGAGGGCAAGTCGCAGAGCCGTATCCAGATCCACCGCCCCCACCTCGACGGCGGGCGGCAGCTGCCAGCCGTTGCGCGACGCCAGTTCGGCCAGGGATCGCTGTCCTATCGCCATGACGGCAGGAAGTATAGCAATGGGGGCAGATAGCTCGAGGGGAACAACAACCCACCCCCGGGGTCAGAGCCCCGGGGGTACGAGAAGGTCGGGAAGGCAGCCCGCTCAGGCCAGTTCGGCCAGGGTGGCCTTGAGCACGCGGTAGAAGCGGTCCACGGTGGAGATCTGCACCCGCTCGTCGGGCGAATGGGGGGACTCGATTTGCGGTCCCATGGAGACCATGTCCATGCCGGGGAACTTCTCACCGATGAGCCCGCACTCCAGCCCGGCGTGAATGGCGCGGATGTGGGGCGTCGTCCCCAGCTCCTTCTCGAATACCCTCACCGCCGTCTTCAGCACGGGCGAGTCGGGGTTGGGCTTCCAGCCTGGGTAGCCGCTGCCCACGTGGGGGGTCGCGCCCCCCAGGGTGAACACCGCCTCCACCTGGGCCATCACCGCCTTCAGCGACGGCATCACCGAGGAGCGGCCGGACGTGGTGACCTTCACCTGGTTGCCCTCGGTGACCACCACCGCCAGGTTGTGGGAGGTTTCCACCAGCCCCGGTACGGCCCGGCTCATGGCCAGCACGCCGTGGGGGCAGGCGAGGAAGGTGTTGAGCAGCCGGTCGCGGTCGCCCCGGCTCATCACCTGGCGGTAGTCATCGCAGTCGTCCAGCTCCACCACCTCGAAGCGCTGGTTGGGGTCAATCTCGCCGAACTCGTCCTTGAGCACGGCGGCGACCTTCTCGATCTCGGCCCGCAGGGCGGAAGTGTCCTTGGCGGCGCGCACGATGGCATCCGCCTCGCGCGGGATGGCGTTGTGCTTGCTCCCCCCTGCCAGTGACACCAGCTCGAAGTCGATCCCCGCCCCCCGCAGGGCGTGCAGCGCCCGCACCAGGAACTTCAGGGCGTTGCCACGATTCTCGTGGATGTCCACGCCGGAGTGTCCGCCCCGCAGGCCGCGCACGGAGATGCGCAGGGGGACGGTGGCCATGGAGGCGGGCTCGCGGCTGATGGTGAACACGGCGTTGCAGTCGGCCCCGCCGGCGCAGCCGATGTACAGAGCGCCGTCCTCCTCGGTGTCCAGGTTGATGAGGATGCGTCCGGCCAGCAGGCTGGGGTCCAGCTGCTGGGCGCCGGTCAGACCGGTTTCCTCGTCCACGGTCATGAGGAGCTCCAGCGGCCCGTGGACCGCCTCGGGGTCCTCGGCAATGGCCATGGCGGCCGCCACTCCCACGCCGTTGTCGGCGCCCAGGGTGGTGCCGGTGGCGTAGACGTAGTCGTCGACGATGCGCACGTTGATGGGGTCATTCAGGAAGTCGAACTGCACGTCCTGGTTCTTTTCCGCCACCATGTCCAGATGTCCCTGGAGCACGACGATGGGCGCCCTTTCATGGCCCGGGGTGGCGGGAACGGCCACCACCACGTTGCCGGCGGCGTCCCGACGCACCTCGAAGCCTCGCTCGGCGGCCCAGGCCACCACGTGGGCGGCCACCTTCTCCTCGTGCTTGGAGGGGCGGGGAATCTGGCGCAGTGCATCGAAGTGCTTCCACACCAGCTGCGGTTGCAGGTTGACAAGTGGGCTCGACACAGTCACCTCCCTTTTTCGAGTTCGAGGAACCGGCGTGAGGCCGGAGGGTCATTGTACCCTACGCTGGACTCGCCCCCCCGGCGCGTGCCCCTGGATTTCGAAGTACGCGAACACCAGGTCCAGCGACTGGGCGGTTCCCCCGGTTATCGGATTGCTGCGGTCGTAGGGGGTGAAGGGGGCCCCGAAGGCCGGCAACACCTCCAGGGCGACCGCCCAGACCGGCGGATACGCCATCTCCAGGAGGCGCAACCAGGGGGTCGCCGTGCACCCACCGCAGCCGTCGTCAGCGCGCGACACTCCCAGGGCGTTGCGTCTCGCCACCTCCCAGCCATCCACGGTGGTGCAGCGCTGGGCCACGAAGGCATCCACGGCCTGGGCGCCGGTCTCGTACACCCAATCGCCCCACCCCCCTCGCTCGCCTCCCGGGGAAGCCACCAGCCGCGCCACCATGATCATCTCCAGGGCGCGCAGCACGGTGTAGCGATCCCCGGGAGCGTCGAGAAGGGGCCACAGGGCCAGCAGCTCCGGCAGGTCGGCCGGGCTGGCAACCTCCAGGATGGCTTGCAGGCACTGCGCCGGCTCCCGCACCAGAACCATCCCCGGCCGCCGCGGCAGCCCGCGGGCATGGAGGTAAGAATCCACCCAGATGCCCACCAGCGTGCGGGTTCGGCTGGCCTGCACCAGAGCATCGGCAAAGCCGCCCAGCCGCTGCCAGGTCTCGGGCGTGTCCGGGATCGACTGCGGGGCGGGTGCCCGGTCGCCCACCAGCCACGCCAGCCCCACCGCCGCCGCGTGCCGCACCTTGAGGGACGGCGAGCGCAGCCCCCCGGCATAGGCGGGCAGCAGGCTGGCGTGCCGGTAGGAGGCACCGCCCAGGAGCAGCGCCAGTTGGTCCCTCTCGGACAGCCCACCGCGCGCCCAGCGAGCCGCCAGCTGCTGCGGTCCCGGGCCGTGGGCGCGCATCTCCAGCTCGCAATCGCGTTTCAGCTCTGCCAGCATGTTGGCCGTCTGCTGCAACCCGACTCCGGGCCAGTAGGAGGCGTCGGGGAAACGGGCCAGGCTCTGGGGGGCGGGCAACGGCGGCGCCACCGCGGTGGCCAGCAGCAGCGGCAGGGCGAGGCCGATCACCCGCCGACCCTCACCACGCGCACCGCTGCCGTGGCGACGACAGGGCGGCCACAACAGCCCGCCTTCACCGAGAACTCACACTGCCGACCTCGCGCCGCAGCGAGGCGAAGCTCGCCTGGTTGGTCAGCTCGTCGCGCACCCCCACGGAGATACGATAGCGCCCCGCCTCCAGCAGCAGCGAGGCGCTGATGGTGTAGTACTGGCCGCGCGCCTGGTCGTACTCCTGGGGCCTGACCCGGATGGTGTGGGAGAGGCGCTGCAGGTCGGATTGCTTGCCGTCGTCGTCGCGCGCCGCGTAGTAGACCATCACGTACCCCGACAGCCACTCCCCGTCGGGGATCAAGGCGACGCTGGCCAGGGGGATACGGATCTCCACCGGCAGGGTGTAGCGGCTCCCCGTGGTGGGAACCGCCTCGCCGGCACTCACCGCGACTCCCAGCGGGTTTTCCTCCACAGGAAAGGTCAGCCCGGTCATGACGCGATCGGCAATGCGCGTGGGGAGGGTCTTCTCGATGAAGGTGCGGGTGTAGTTGAGGCGGTACTCGGGGTACCCTTTGAGCCTCACCTCGATGCGGTGCAGCCGGTCGGTGCCGGTGGGCACCAGCCGATACCCCAGCGAGTAGTAGGTCGAGAAGTCGTCCATGATGCGTTTGAGGCCCGGCCCCACGTCGTTGGTGTTGACGATGGCGAGCCCGCCCGTCTGGTCTGCCATGTACAGCAAGGAGTCCTGGTAGTTGGAGCGGGTCATGGCAGCGGATAGCGTGGAACGGGATTGGCGGTTCTCGGCCTCGATGCCCAGGTCCGACTGCAGGCCCCTGGCATCGATGGTGTACAATGTCACCCCCGCCGAGGCGCAACTCGTCACCAGGGAGCGGAACATGGCCGTGGCGTCGTACTCCCGCGACTGGGAGATGGACCCGGGGTCGCGATACTGCTCCTGGATCTCGTAAAACAGCTCCAGCCCGGGGGTCATGGGCAGACCGTCGGAGACGTAAATGATCGCCCGCTTGCCGGGCAGACCCGCCATCTGCGATACGAACTCCTGTAGGGCGCGTACCGTGAAGGTGAGGTTGTTGCGCTGCTCGCGGGCGAAGGATCGGGCCTGCCCCAGCGCCCGATCCAGGTTCGTCTTGTTGTTGTCCTGGGCGATGAAGTCCTCGATCTCGCGCCGCGAGGTGTTGACCTCGGCGCGGCCGCCGACGAAGGTGCGCATGGTGCGCAGCGCCGAGGCGATATCCTCAGGATCCGAGGTGAGGGGCTGCAGGACCTTGAGGCTGCGCTGGTAAGAGACCACCATCATCTGGTCGGGCTCCTTCAGGGCCTCGCGCACCCACTCGCTCATGCGGTTGATCACCCGGTTGCGGTTGAAGACGGTGATGTTCTCGTTGTCCACCAGGAGAACCAGAAAGCGCGGTTCCCGGCGCTCCTCCACCCGCGGCGCCGGCGTTGGTACCGGACCCCCGTCTGCGGGTGCGGGTGTCCCTTCCGCCTCGGCTGGGCGGATGACGGTGTCCCCCTGATACACGGCGAAGTTGACCACCTCCTGCGGCTCGCCGTTTTGAAAGACGAGGAAATCCTCCCGCTTGAGCCCGGTGACCGGGCGCCCCTCCTTGTCGGTCACGGACACCTCGACGTTCTTGATGGTCACCTCGGACACGTCGATGAACCGCAACCCGCCCACCTGCTCCCTGGGGGGCGCCCCGGCGGGGGGCTTCTCCTGCGCCAGAGCCAGCCAGGCCCCTGCCATCACCACGCCCAGCACCGTCACCCACACTCTGCGCACGCTCGCCTCCTCCTCGGAGTGTAGCAAACAGGCGTCCTTGGACCGGTTACAGTCGCAGATCAGCGACCACGGTGGAGGTGGTGCGCCCCAGTACATCGTCCACGGCGATGCGCAGGGAGCGGTTCCCGCCCTCCATCTCCAGCGCCAGGGTGTAGGCGAAGTAGCCGCGGGCGCGAGCCTCATCGAGCTGGCTGGCGTCCACCTGGATCGGCACCTTGCGGAAGCTCAGATCGGACTGGTTGCCCTCGGGGTCCACCGCCAGTACCACCACCTGCACCTGTCCCCAGGCAATGGGCCCGCGGGGAATGAGGGTCAGGCGGGCATAGGGGATGCGCACCTCGGCGGAAATCCGATAGGTGCGCATGCGCTCGGCGCGCAAACGAAAGCTCTTCTCCGGTCTGTCCAGCACCAGCTCGATGCCGAGGGGATTGGCGGTCTCGCCGGCCAGAAGCGCTCCTCGTGCCCGTTCGGCGTCCCGCTCGTCGAAGGGTCGATCCACATAGCTGGTGCGGTGGGTCAGCCGCAGTTCGGGGCGCCCCACCACCTCCACGCGGATGTCGTACTGTCGCCCGTCGCCGGCGTGGTCCGGCTGGTAGGCGAGGGAGTAGTAGCTCGAAGTGACCCGCTCCACGTCGGCCAGGGCTGCCCCCCCGTCGCTGGAGAACATCGCATCGCCGCCGGTGAGGCGAGCCGCCCGGATGAGGTTGTCCTTGCGATCCGCCTCGCGCCAGAATGACACGCTGGCCACGTCGTTGAGCGCCGGCCGGGCGCTCTGACTGGCGTCCACGTTGTCGACGGGAGTTCCCGAGGGGTCCAGGGTGAAGAGCGTGAACTCCAGCTCGCTCGCCTGGGAGGCGAGGCGGGAGAGGATCCCGGAGGTCCGGTATTCGCTGGGAGCGTCGGACCACATGTCGTAGGTGAGATACACGGGGAGGTTGTCGCTCCTCGGATACCCCGGCGAGACGAAGAGCGCCACCTTGCGCGCCCGCGAGTCGGCGAAGCGCTGCAGCGCGGCGGTGAAGGCGCCTTCCACCCGCCCGACGATGCGCCGCATCTCGTTCCAGTACTCGGCGTTCTGGGCTCGCCGGTACTCCACATCGGAGTAGCGCCAGCGGGGATCCAGGGGCGAGCCCCCGCGATAGCGCATGTCGTTGACGTTGAAGGCCGACAGGGTGATCTGCCGCTGCAGTCCGGTGGCCGAGAGTCGTCGCACCTGCTTGAGCGCCTCCACCACCCTGGGGCCTGAAGCGGTGGGCGGCGTGTGCACCCTCAAGGTGCCATCGAAGGAGACCACTGCCATCTCCAAAGCCGGCGGTAACCCCACCACCACCTGCTCGATCATGGCGTCGACCACGCGCCGCTTGTCGGGCTCGATCATCTGGTAGAGATCGAAGAACACCACCACCCGCCGCGGCGCTGGCGCCCCGATCACCGCCTGCTCGTCGGCCGCCCGCACCTCGCCCCCGGCCACCGCGAAGAAATTGGTCACCTCCTGGGGCTTGCCGTTCTCGAAGATGCGGAAATCCTCCCGTCTCAGGCCGAGGACCGGAACTCCAGCGGCATCAGTTACCTTCACATCCACTGTGATGTTGTTGACGCGTACTTCGGAGAAGAACATGGGTTGCTGCGTCTGCCCGTGCGCGGTCGCCCCGGCAACCGCGGACAGGAGCAAGACTCCAAGGTGAGACCTCATCTCCACAACCTCCGCCTTCTCTTATTTGCAAGCCCCATGCCGAGCTGCCGACCGCCGGCATCAGCCCTGCCTTCCCGGCTCACCGCACCAACGGGACACCGTGTCGCCTGCCGGCGACACTCGCTATCATGGCCCCCGCCATGGCGTTCCGCTCCCCGTACCTGGCACGACCCACGTTCGGTGGCCTCACGAGGCCCCCTGCCCCGCACCTGGTGGCGCTGCTGGCGGCGCTGTTCGCCACCTACTCCCTGCAGTTCTTTACCGCCACCGCCTGGTTGCCGGCGTTGCTGCGCCTCACCCCGGCGGTCTGGCAGCAGGGCTTCGTCTGGCAACTGGTCAGCTACCCCTTCGCCGGCTACGGCCCCCCGTCCCTCTGGTTCCTGCTGGAACTCCTGATCCTGTTCATGTTCGGCAACCAGGTGTACTGGCGCCTGGGCCGCCGGGGCTTCTGGCGAGTGCTGCTGGGGGTGACGGTGATCGCCGCCGGCGTGGCCGTCCTCCTCGCCCTGCTGACCGGGGCAGGCCCGACCGCCTTCACCCTCATGCAGGGGCAGCGCATGCTGCTCGCCATCCTGATTGCCGCCTTCGCCACCGCCTACGGCGACGCCACCATCCTCCTGTTCTTCATCCTGCCCATCAGGGCCCGCTGGTTCTTGTGGATCGAGGTAGCGGTGGCGTTCATCGCCTTCCTCTCCACCCGCGATCTACCCGGGTTTGCGGGAGTCTGCGCCGCGGTCGCCGCCACCTTCGCGGTCCTCTCCGGACCCGGGCAGTGGCGCCGGATCCGCCTGCAGTGGGAGCGCCTCTGGCTGCAGCTGCGCCTGCGCCGTCGCCCCCGCCTGCACCTGGTGGACCGTGACCCACCGAAGACATGGCTGCATTAGCCGGGTCGACCACCTCCCCCACCCGGTGAGAACCGTGGCATCACCCCAATCCCCCCGGTCTGGAAAGAGAGGGCCCGGCGTCCGTTGCCGGGCCCCGTCCTCCTCGGGCCCCGCCCACCTACCGGCGGCGCACCTTCTCCTCGATGGGAATGCGCGGGTACCTGGCCTTGAAGGCATCGCGCAGCGCCAGGATGTTGAGATTACCTCCCGTATCCTTGTTGGCATCCTCGAACCGGAAACTGTCCCCCCGGGCAATGTCGATCTCCAGTTCGAAGCAGAACGGCGCCCCGGCCGCCGTGCGGCACTTGAGCTCGATCTTCCTGATCCCGGCCGGGAAGATCTCGGCATTGAGGCTGGCGTCGGTGGCGTCGCGCCATTCGATCTTGTCGCCAACAAACACCAAGGTGCCAGGACGGTTGCGACGCAGGCGACCGGTGCGCAGTACCAGACCCTCCACTGAATTCTCCCCAGCCACCGCAGCTGGCTGCGGCTGCGGCACCTGTCGACCCGGTCCGGGGCTTGCCGGCGCTTCCACCGCCAGCAGCGCCGCGATGATGGACTCCGGCACCCGGTTCTCCTTCAGGTACAGAAGGTCCTGGGGGGTCAGGTTGTACGGCACCGTCTCCTTTTGGATTGACTCGGCGATCAGAGACTCCGACAGCCCCGACCTCACCAGCTGCACGATCTGCTGCAGGCGCGGATCCGAAGGGGTGATCTGCGGCGCCGCCTGCTGCTCAGGGGCCTGCTGGGTGGTCTGGGCGAGGACCGGCAGCGCCACAACCACACTCAACCCAAAGAGAACGACAGTCGCAAGCTTCTTCATCGTTCCTCCTCCACTTCCCCCTCGTCGCGAGGGCTGACCACGTGCTCGCCGCACCATTGCGAGCGATCCCACCGGGAGCACCCCACGCCACCCGGGGCGCGGGGGGAGCAACTCCAAGGGGAGAGCACGTCTTCTGTTAGTATACACCGCCCGCCGGTCCTCGATGCACGGTCACCCGGCCCCGTCCTCCGGTTCACCCAGCGGCACTCGCTACAATGCCCTCGCTCCCGCCGCGGAGCCGAGGTGAGAGATGCCGTTTTCGTACCCCTTCTCCCGCATCGCCCAGGCGATGCGCCCCTCCCCCATCCGCGAGCTGTTTGCCCTCACCCAGCGGCCTGGCATGATCTCCTTAGCGGGCGGCCTCCCGGACCCGGCCATCTTTCCCGTGGAGCGCTTCGCCGAGTGTGCCGCGGCGTTGCGCGAGCGCGGCCATATTGCCCTCCAGTACGGCGCCACCGAGGGGTACGCCCCGCTGGTGGGATGGCTGGCCGAGCGCATGGGCACCTTCCTGGGCGCCCCCGTGGCGCCCTCCCAGGTGGTCATCGGCTCCGGCTCCCAGCAGCTGCTGGACATGCTGGTACGGGTGCTGCTGGACCCCGGAGACGTGGTGCTGGTGGAGTCCCCCACCTACCCCGGCGCCCTCCACACCCTGCGCAGCGCCGGTGCCCGCTTCCTGCCAGTGCCTTGCGATGGTGACGGCATCCTCGTCAACACCTTGCCCGAGCTGGTCGCGCGCTGTCGCAGGGAAACCGGCCGTTCGCCCAAGCTCCTGTACACCGTCATCAATTTCTCCAACCCCTCCGGTGCCACCCTCTCCCTGACGCGCCGCCGTCAGCTCGCCCGACTGATGCCCGAACTCGGCGTGCCCGTGTTGGAGGACGATCCCTACGGCGAGCTGCGCTACGAAGGGGCCGCGCTACCCTCCCTCTACTCCCTGGCCCGGGGCGAGGGGGTCGTTTACGCCTCATCCTTTTCCAAGATCCTCGCCCCGGGGGCGCGGGTCGCCTGGGCGGTGGGCGAGCCCTCCCTGATTCGCCGCATGGTGCTGGCCAAACAGGGGATGGACCTGTGCACCTCGATGGTGGCCCAGGTGATGGTCACCGAGTACTGCTCCCGCGGCCACCTGGATGATCACCTCGCCGCCATTCGCCACCACTACGCCGTCAAGGCGGCGGCGATGAACGCGGCGATCGAGACTCACCTCCGTGACCACGCCACCTGGAACCGCCCCCAGGGGGGGTTCTTCCACTGGCTCACTCTGCCCGGGCGCGACGCCCAGCAGGTGTTCGACCAGGCCATCGAGGCCGGCGTCGCCTTCCTCCCCGGTCGGGCGTTCTACCCTGAAGCGCCCGAAACCGTGGGACCCTGCCCGGCGGGACGGGAGCATGCCCGCCTCTGCTTCACCTTTGCCCGGCCTTCCGAGATCGACGAGGGTTGCCGGCGCCTTGCCACCGTGCTGGCTGCCTCCCCAGCCGCCTCCCCTCAGGCGACCCCGACGCGCGCACCAAGCGCTCTTCATTCGTAAGGAGATAAGGAAAGCATGGCTCACCCATTTCACGCCGCCGCATGCGCCAACGTGCGACCCTCGCGCCACGCCCGCCTCTTGGCGTACCCCTGCCTTGTCCTGGCACTTGTGGTGACGTCCGGAGCAGGCCTGGCCCAGGGCGAGCCGCCCGCGAGCCCGGGCCTCTCGCCTCTGGCCGCCGCGCGCCAGGCCTACCAGCAGCGCGGCAAGCCGGGCCAGGCAGCTGCGGCGGTGCGGCTCTTCGCCGAGGCGGCGGCTGCCGACCCTGCCTCCTACGAGGCCCGCTGGGAGGGCGCCCGCGCCTGCTACGCCTACGGTACGTACACCCTCGCCGAGGAGCGCAACTCCGAGCGTATCAATGTCTTCGAAGACGGGATCGGGCGCGCCAAGGCGGCCGTGGCGCTGCGCCCCGAGGGTGTCGAAGGACACTTCTGGCTGGGCGTCCTCTACGGCGTCTACGGCGAGGCCCGCGGGGTGCTCAAGTCCCTCTTCCTGGTCGATGACATCCGCTCGGCCATGGAAACCTGCCTGAAGATCGACCCCAGCGTCGAAGACTGGGGCCCCTACCGGGTGCTGGGGAGGCTCTACTTCAAGCTCCCGGGCTTCAAGGGCGGCGACAACCGCAAGTCCCGCGAATACCTCGAAAAGTGCCTCGCCGCCGAGCCCGCCAATGAACTCACCCGCCTCTATCTGGCGGAGACCTACCAGGCACTGGGGATGAAGCAGGAGGCCCGCGCCCAGCTCACCCACATCCTCGACACACCCCCCGACCCGCGCTGGGCGCCCGAGTCCCCCTGGGTGCGCGCCCAGGCCCAGCGCCTCCTCGCCAGGCTGCGGTAGACCC
This sequence comes from Acidobacteriota bacterium, assembly GCA_039961755.1. Lineage (GTDB taxonomy): Bacteria > Acidobacteriota > Thermoanaerobaculia > Thermoanaerobaculales > Thermoanaerobaculaceae > CALEVZ01. The sequence continues at coordinate 15,405 of JABRVY010000122.1, forward strand.
CCGCGCAGCATTCCCGGGACGGCGTCGGTCACCTCCCAGCCGCCGGTGATCAGGTCTTGCCGGTCGCCGCAGGCGAGCCCGGCATCCCAGTGGCGCCTCTGGCTGCTCCGTCGGGCTAACCCGCGGTATCGTCTACGGCTGGCTAGCGCCCGGTCGGCGGCCGCGGGGCGCTCACTCCCACGAACTGGCCAGAGGTCCGACAGCGCGTTCGACGGCGTCCAGCACCTCGCAGCGCGCAACCGCGGCCGCCATGGCGTTGTGATCGGGGAAGAGAGGGCGATCCTCGTCCAGGTGGGCGACGGACTGGCGCACGGCGGCGTGGGCGGCACGGGTACCGGCACCGCAGGTGAAGTCGCGGAAATCCAGCGCCTGCGCCGCGGCGATGAACTCGATGCCCAGCACCCCACGGGCGTTCTCCAACACCTGCAACCCCTTGAGGGCGCTGTTCATGCCCATGGAGACGAAGTCTTCCTGGTCGGCCGCCGCCGGGATGGACTGCACGCAGGCGGGGGCCGCCAGCAGCCGCTGCTCGACGATGAGCATGTCGGCGGTGTACTGGGAGAGCATGAGACCGGAGAACATCCCCGCCCCCCGGGTGAGAAAGGCGGGCAGCCCCACCGACAGAGCTGGGTTCAGCAGACGGTTGAGGCGCCGCTCGGAGAGCACGCTGACCATGGTGAGCCCGGCGGCCACCAGGTCCAGGGGCATGGAGACCGGTGTACCCTGGAAATTGGCGCCGGTGAGAACAAGGTCCTCTTCGGGCACGAAGATGGGGTTGTCGGCCACGCCGTTGAGTTCGATTTCCACCTGCCGCCTGGCCCACGCCAGAGCGTCGCGCAGGGCGCCGATCACCTGGGGGGTGGAGCGCATGGAGTAGGCGTCCTGCACCTTCACCTTGAGCTTGCCAGTGACCAGATCGGAGCCCTCCATGACGCGCCGCAGATTGGCCGCCGAGGTCCGGGCGCCAGGGAAGCCGCGCAGCTCGTGGAGCCTGGCCTGGTACGGCCGCATGTTGGCGAGCAGCGCCTCCAGGCTCATGGCGGCGGCGATCTCGGCTTGCTTGACCCAGCGCTCCGCGTCATGGAGGAGCAGTGCGGCGATCCCGGTGATGAGGTTCGACCCGTTGATGGCGGCCAGCCCGTCGCGGGCCTCGAGGCCCGGCACGGGAATGCCGGCGCGCTGGAGGGCGACGGCAGTGGGCAGGCGCTCTCCCTCGAAGAACGCCTCCCCCTCGCCCATCAGGGACAGGGCGATCTGACTCATGGGGGAGAGATCACCGCAGGCCCCTACGCTGCCTTTGGCGCAGGCCACCGGGGTGACGCCCCGGTTGAGCATGGCCACGTAGGTGGCGGTGATCTCCGGGCGGCACCCGGAATGGCCCCGGGCGTGCACCGCCACGCGGGACAGCATGGCCGCCCGCACGTGTTCCACCGGCGCCGGGTCGCCGATGCCGGCAGCGTGGTTGTAGATGAGGTAGCGCTGGAACTGCTGCACCTGCTCATCGCTGAGCACCACGCTGGCCAGCTCGCCAATGCCGGTGTTGACCCCGTACATGATCTCGCGGGCGGCGATCTTTCGCTCCAGCATGGCGCGGCAGCTGCGGATCCGCTCCTCGGCCGCCGCCGACAGCTCCACCGCCTCGCCGTGCCTGGCCACCCGCACCACATCATCGATGGTCAACTGTTGATCGCCGACCCGTACGGTCATCGTCTCTCTCCTCCCGCGCCGCCCGCCGGTAGCGCCTGCTGGCAGTCATCATAGAGGTTCGCGAGGGGGGCGAGGTGGCCTTCCTCGCCCCGCCAGCGCGGCGAGCGTCTGAGGAATCCCGGCAACCCTCGCCGCTGTGGTGTTCCTACCTTGCCCCTTTGGCTAGACCGGCGCGCCCGAGCACTTCCGATCCGCGCGAGCGAGCAAAACAGGGGTAATGAAAGGACGAAAGAGGAAAAGAAGGCTATGCCAGGTACCCATGACAGGGAGGCGTCGTCAAACTTCCTGCTCGGCGGCCTCTTCCAGCTCGCGGATGCGCTTGCGCACCAGCATCTCGGCCATGTCCGGGATGACCTCCCAGGCGATGCGTTCCAGCAGCGGGGTGGCCAGCTCAAGGACCCGTTGCGCGATTCGCTCCACGTCCTCATCGGAGAGACCTCCGCTCGGCCGCGGGGGCGCCACCGCCACCGGCGCTGCCACGTTCTCCTTCGGAAACTCGGGCTCGGCGACCGCCACCGGCTCGGCGATGACCTGGGGGGCAGCCGCCCCTGGAGGTGCTGCCGTGCCCACCTCCTCGCTCAGGAATCGACCGTCATCAATCTCGGGCTCGGCGGCCGGCGCGAACGCTGCCTCCCGGTCCTGCCGCAGTCCCTGGGGAGCGGAGGGGAACGTCTCATCTTCGACCGCGCCCGCCTCCAGCTCCTGGGCGGCGGGCAGCTCCTCGTCGGAGGCCGACTGCGACGGCGGTGTCTCGGGCAGCGCAAAGATGTCCGCCGCGGCAGGAGGCGCCCCGGGCGGCGGCGCCACCACCCCGGTGGAGCTGAACTCCAGCCCCTCCTCCGGAATCCCTGGCTCGTAGGTAGCTTCCTTCACCCCCATGCGCTCGAAGCCCGTGGTGGTGAAATCCAGCGCCGGCACCCCCTCCGGGACACCAACCGCTTCCAACCCGATGGGCACCGTGGTGCTGGCCTGGGGCTTGCGCCTCAGCAGCTCCTCCACCGTGCGAATCAGCTCCTCCGCCTCGAACGGCTTGGTGACGATGGCATCACACCCCGCCGCCAGCGCCCGGGATCGGTCGAACGGCTCGAAGGTGCCGGTCAGCAGCACCACCGGAATGTGCAGGGTCGCCGGGTCGCTCTTCAGCGTCTGGCAGATATCGTAGCCGTTCATGTCGGGCATGACGACGTCGCACAGCACGGCATCCGGCTTCAGCGTGCCGACCCGATCCAGGAGATCGCGGCCGCTGCCCACTGCCACGACACGGTGCTCGGTCTCGGCGAACGTCAGCTCGATGACCTTTTGGATCGTGATGCTGTCATCCGCAAGAAGAATCGTGGCTCCCATGGTCGTTCCTCGCAGCCTCCGTGCCGTCTCGCTCTTGGTACCACGAATGCAGCGGTGTGTCAACGAACTGCGCACCCGCATCCTCACCCACCGCCAGCTCGCCGCTGTCCCCGCTCACCCAGATCACCGCGCCGTATTCGCCAAACGCCGGCACCACCGCTGCCAGGCGCTGGCCCGCAGTGTGCCACCAGGGGCGGTGGAAGTGTCCCCACAGGACCACGTGCACGCCGGCGGCGAAATGGGACTCGGCCATGCGAGCGAGTCTCTGTTCAGGGATCCGGGAGCGATACTCGAAGTTCGTCCCTGCCAACCGCCTCTCGGTGCCCCTCACCACGCGGCGGGCGATCGGACCAGGCAGCAGTCGGGCCCACAGCCGCGCAGCACGGCTCTTCGCCAGCCGCCGCCAGAAGCGGTACCGCCAGTCCCGCACGTTGACGAGGTCACCGTGTTCGAGCAGAAACCGCCGGCCGCCGGCGTTGAAGGAGTGGCAGGCGGTGGCCGCATCGCGGAACTCGTCGAGAGCGGGTTCGTCGAGGAAGAAGTCGCGGTTGCCCTCGACGAAGACCACCCGAACCCCACTGCGGCGCAACCGGCGTAGCTGGTCGAGCCCTGCACGCACGGTTTCGTCCCAGAAATGGGGAAAGCCCACCAGGGCGCGAAAGACATCCCCAAGCAACACCAGCTCTGCCACCCCCCGGCTCAGGGCCTCGTCGGTCACCCGACGAAAGCGATCCACGTCGTCGGGGCGCTCACCCAGGTGGAGGTCTGCCAGCACGGCGCGAAGCATCGTTGCATGCTAGCATTCGCCCCCCGATGACTGGTGCCACCTCGCCACGGCCTGCCCGCCAGCCCCGCCGCACCGCCCGCGCCGCCCGTCCCCCCGGCGACGCGGCGCGGCGGCGGATTCTGCTCACCGGTGCCGACTCCCTGGTGGGCGCCCGGGTGCTCCGTGGCCTCCTCGAGGCATCGATGGAGGTGGTGGCGCTGGCCGCCTCCAGGACCGACGAGGACATCCCGCCAGGGGTCATCCGCGTGGTGGCAAACCGCACGGGTAACCAGTGGAACGACTGGGCTGCGGGGTGCAGCGCGGCGGTGCACGTGGGCCCCGGGCTGGGAGAGCGTCCGGCCGACGACGGCGGTTGCTTTGGCGTTGGCCCCGAAGACACCAACGCCCTCCTCGCCGCCTGTCAGCGACACGGCATTCCCCGCGTGGTACTGGTCTCCTGCCTGGGCGCCAGCCCTGCGGCTGGCAGCGCCCGCCAGCGGGCCGCCGGGGCGGCCGAGGAGACTCTGCGGGCCGCCGCCCCGACTCTCACGGTCCTGCGCCCCGCCTGGCTGGCCGCCCCGGGTCCGTCCCTGGTGGCCCGTGTGCTGCATGCGGTTCGCGCCGGGCGCCTGGTCGCCCTGTACGGCGGCGGAGCTTTCCCACTTCAGACCATCGCGGCAGACGACGTGGCCGGTGCGGTCGTTCGTTGCCTCCACGACGACAGCACCTGCGGCCGCGTCTTCGAGCTGGCGGCCGGGGACCCGATTCCTTTCGTGGAGCTGCTGCGCCGCCTCGCTGCCGCAGCGCAGCAGCGCCTCCGGACTCTCGCCATTCCCCGGCGCCTGGCTTTGCCCCTCGCCTCACTCCTGCGGCGCCGGCCCGATACCTTCATGACCCCCGATGAAATCCTCGCCTTGTGGGCAGGGAGCACCGGCGACGCTGCCGCAGCCCGCAACGAATTCGGTCCGTTGAGCGCCGGTCTCGAACCCCTCCCGGACGCCGCCGCCTGACCGGTCTGCTGCCGGCCGTTCAGGGCATCGGGCCAGTGGGCCAGCTTTGTCCGGGGTGAGGTGCCGCCCGCCGCGCGGCTTCCTCGACTCTCGCCAGGGATACGCCTGCCTGCCGGGCGGCCTCACGACAGGCGTCGTGCTCGGGTTTGGCCGAGACGATCAGCCCACCATGGACGGCGATCTTCACCGGAATAGGGCCGAATTCGGTCTCCACGTTCACGAGGTGGCGGGCGATCTCCGGCCGGCGACAGGTGACCAGCCGTGCTCCCAGGGTGGCACCCTCGGCGAACAACAGGCCCACCACCGCGGTCACCTGTTCAGGCTCACAGAGCGCACGGATCTCTTGGATTGGACGTCCCTTACGTCCGGTACCGGGGAGACACCAGGCATCCAGCGCCCCCACCTCCCGCAGGCGCTCCAGCAACCAGGCGACCCGCTCGCCGGTGATATCGTCCAGGGTCGCCGACATCATCTCTACTGGTCGCTCTCTGCCCGATTCCCCCGGCTGCTCCAGCACCAGCGCCCGCAGCATGTTGGGTACCCCGGTAAAGACCCGCGTGCCCAGCCCCACCCCCACCCGAAGCAGCACGCCAGAGGGGGGTGGGCTCCAGCTATCCACCAGGGTCACCAGCAGCGCCGCCCCGGTGGGGGTGGTCATTTCCCCGTCGGCGGCATGAGCCGCCAGAGGCATCCCCCGCAGAAGCTCCGCCACCGCCGGTGGGGGCACCGGAAGCAGGCCGTGGGCGGTCGCCACCGTCCCCCGTCCAACCGGCACGGGACCACAGACAACCTTCTCCACCTGAAGCGATTCGAGCGCGGCACAGGTGCCGACGATGTCGATCACGGCGTCCACCGCGCCCGCCTCGTGCAGGTGCACCCGCTCCATCTCCTGGCCGTGGACGGTGGCCTCGGCCCGGAAGAGCGCCTCGAACACGGCGAGGGCCCGCCGTCGCGCCCGTTCCGGCAGGGTAGCCGCGGTCAGGAGCGCCTGAACGTCGCCAAAGTGACGGGCTGGATGGCGGATTTCGTCCATCTCCACCACCACCCGGGTGCCGGCAAACCCCTGCTGGCGGTCGCGCCGGATTTCCAGTCGCCACCCCGTCAGGCCAAGGCCCCCCAGGGTCCGGCGGACCTCGTCCTCGGCGGCGCCGGCGTCCAGTAGGGCGGCGAGCAGCATGTCCCCCGCCGCCCCGCCGAAGGGATCGAGGTAGAGCACTCGCCTCATGGACTCTCCCGGCGCCGTCGCGCGAAGCGGAACACCTGCCGCTGCTCGCGGGCGTACTTGATCTCGAAGTGGGTGGGTGGCACCTGCGCGAAGACCTCTTCCTCGTCGGCGTTTTCCAGGCGGGGTTCGGCCGCCAGGAGCTCGCCGATGACCGCGGCGTAGTCGGCGTGATCGGTCTTCACCCGCAGCAGGCCGCCGGGCCGCAACACCTCCGCCACGCGCGAGACGTTCTCGGGCCGAAAAAGCCGGCGCTTGTGGTGGCGCTTCTTCGGCCACGGGTCGGGGAAGTAGACGTGCACAGCGGCCACGCTGGCGGGGGCAAGGCAGCGAAACAGCAGGTCCTCGGCGGTGGTGTGGACCAGACGAACGTTCACAAGTCCTCGCCGTGCCGCCCGCTGGGCGGCGAGAAGCAGGTACTCGCGGGCTCGCTCCACCGCCAGAATGCCGACCTCCGGGTGTGCTGCCGCCCACTCCAGCAGGAACCTGCCCTTGCCGCTGCCGATCTCCACCTCCAGCGACAGGTCTCGCCCGAATACCGCCCGCGGGTGCAGCGGCAGGCCGTGCTCGCCGAAATCCAGGATGGGCGAGGGGCCCACCCCGCTCTCCATCGCCCTACCCCTCGGTGGCCGCCACGTCCTCGGGGTTCTCGTCGCCGAAGACGATGCCGATGGCGCGGGCCTGGGTGACCAGCTGCCCGTCCGGTTCGACGCGCTTGAGCTTGCCCACCGCTTCCGCCAGCGGTACGGAAACGATGGCACCGGCGTGCAGCGCCACCATCTGTCCCCACTGCTGCTGCACCGCCAGGCGCACCGCCTCGACCCCGAACCGGGTGGCGAGGATGCGGTCACGGGGCACCGGCGTGCCGCCTCGCTGGATGTGGCCGAGCACGGTGACGCGCACATCGTAGCCCGAGCGCGCGGCGATCTCCTGCCCGATGGTGTACGACACGCCCCCCAGCCGCTTCCACCCGGTAATCTGATCTTCCCCCTGGAAAACCTGGGTACCGTTGATGGATGCCGCCCCTTCGGCGACCACGATGAGCGAAAAGGGCCGGCCCAGACGCTCCCGGGCGCGGATCTTGGCGATCAGGGGCTCGTAGCGGAAGGGGATTTCGGGGATCAGCACCATGTGCGCGCCGCCCGCCAACCCGGCGTGCAGGGCGATCCAGCCCGCATCCCGCCCCATCACCTCCAGCAGCATGACGCGGTGGTGGCTCTCGGCGGTGGTGTGCAGGCGGTCCAGGGCGGTGGTGGCCACTTCCAGCGCGGTGGCGAAGCCGAAGGTGGCGTCGGTGGCCGAGATGTCGTTGTCGATGGTCTTGGGCACGCCCACGATGGGCAGCCCATGTTCGCGGTAGAAGCGCTCGCCGATGGACAGCGACCCGTCGCCGCCGATGACGATCAGGGCATCAAGACCAAGACGCTCGACATTGTTCTTCACCGTCTCGGTGGCGTCGATGATCTCCTCCTTGCCATCGGGCCGCCGGTAGACGTAGCGGAACGGATTGCCCCGGTTGGTGGTCCCCAGCACCGTCCCGCCGCGCGGCAGCAGGCCGCGGATGTCCCCCCGATCCAGCTCGCGGTACTTGAGCTCCACCAGCCCCGAAAAGCCGTTGTGGATACCCAGCACCCTGACCCGATGGGTGGTCAGGCACGACTTGACGACGGCCCGGATGACGGCATTCAGACCGGGCGCATCGCCACCCCCGGTCAACACGCCAATGCGACGAACGGCACTCATACCCTCTGCTCCCCCTCCAACCCGAGATGAACGAGCTCGATGCCAGCCTCTCGGGCGTACTCGCGAATCCGCTCATCACGGTAGAACTCGCCGTACAGCACCCGCCCGATGCCGGCGTTGGCGATGAGCTTGAAGCACTCCCAGCAGGGCGAGGCGGTGACGTAGATGTCCGCCCCCTCGATGCGCACCCCGTGCCGGGCCGCCTGCAGGATGGCGTTGGCCTCGGCGTGCACGGTGCGCACGCAGTGGTCGTTCTCCATCAGGCACCCCACGTCGGTGCAGTGCGGCAGCCCGCGGATCGAGCCGTTGTACCCCGTCGCCAGCACCGCCTTGTCGCGCACGATCACCGCCCCCACGTGCTTGCGCGGACAGGTGGAGCGCGTCGCCGCCTGGACGGCCAGATTCATGAAGTAGCGGTCCCACGCCACCCGCATAACCGGCGTAGTGTACACGCGCCGCTTGCCCGTTCCAGCCGGGTCAGGTGGTGAGCGTGGCCGCGACGGCAGTCGCCCGCCTGACCACTCTCGTCATCGCGTGCTGGCTCGGGGCTTTTCGCGCCTGGCAGAATGAGGTACCGTGAGGGCGAGACCGACGTTCGGCCCATGCGCCCAACTTCCTCCGGACCGCCCGATTACCGCCACGGCAAACCCGACGACCTGCGCATCTTTCTCTCATTTCAGCATTTCGACGAGTCTGACGTGGCTCGTCTGGCCGCCCTGGGAACCTACGAGACGGTGGAGCCCGGCGATGTGCTGTTCTCTGAAGGCGAGGAGAGCCAGGATTTCTTTGTCGTGCTTGCGGGTGCGGTCGCGGGCCACCGCGAAACCCCCGTGGGCAGACAGCCCCTGGGCGACCTGCGGGCGGGTGCGATCTTCGGTGAGGTTTCATTCTTCGACCTCCAGCCCCGCCCGGCCACCGTCACTTGCTCTGTCCCCGGCCTGGTGCTGCGCTTTGCTGCCGAGGAGTGCAAGCGGCTCATCGGCCGCCACCACAGCCTGCAGGTGTCGTTGCTGCGTTCCTTCTGGAACTCTCTCTCGTTGAAGCTGCGCCTCGCCAACCAGGCGATGGTCCAGACCATCGGGTCGCGCCGCATGCTCCCCCGCCAGGGAGAGGCTTCCCCGGGCATAGCCGCCGACGTGTCGGCCGCCGCCAAGATCGAGCTCTTCAAGGAAAAGGGGATGACCGCCGCCGAGCTGCGCCTGCTCGCCGCCACCATCCCCACCTATCGCTGGGAACCGGGTCAGTTCGTTTTCGTCGAAGGCCAGGAAGCCGACGCCATGTACCTGGTCCTGGATGGTCAGGTGCGCATCTCCCGTCGCATCCCCGACATGGGTGAGGAGGCATTGGCCATTCTGGGCCACGGCGAGGTCTTCGGGGAGATGGCGCTGATCGATGATCAACGGCGCAGCGCCGACGCCATCGCCCACGAATCCGGATGCACCCTGATCGTCCTGCACAAGGCCGACACCGAGGAGATCTTCGCCATGCGGTCGGCCGCCGCGCTGCAGTTCCTCCACCTCATGTGCACCTTGCAGTGCCAGCGCCTGCGCGCCATGATCAAGATGCTGGCCAACTGGCGGATGATGGTGGGGCACGAGTAGCAAGGGACGAGGAGATCCGCGGTCCTGATCCCTCACCCGTCGCCAGCAGACCACCAGCCGGCGGCCGGAGCGGGGTCAGCCTGGGACCAAGGCGCCGCGTCCCCGGGCTCGCACCCGCGAGGGGGTGGGTATGCGTCGCTCCTACCCGCCGAGGCTTCCCGGGGATGGCTCGGCAGCGACGCGCAGGGCGCCGGGGAGAACGGTGAACACCGCCTCCCCGGAAGGGTAGGTCTCGCCGTCGGCGTCAAAGGGCGGCAACGGTGCCGCCGGGTAGAGACGCACCTGCCGCCCGCGCGTATGGCGGACGGGCTCCGCTGAAAGATGCCAGCCAAAATAGAGGCGCGGAAGCTCCCGTACCAGGCGGAGGGTGCTGACGGCCCGCACCGCCACCACGTCGAACACCCCGTCGCCGGGGTCGGCGCCCGGGGCCACCCGCATGCCCTTGCCGAAGGTGGTCCCGTTGGCCACCGCCAGCAGCAGGAGGCGATCCCCAAACCACGGGACCCCATCAACCTCGACCCGGGCTGGCACCGCCCTGTAGGCGCGGATGGCCCGCAGGGTGGCGCGCAGAAATGCGGTCGCCCCGCGCTCGGGCTGGGCGTTCACCTGCTGGTCCACCATTCCCGACAAACCCGCCGAGGCGATGTTGACGAAGAAGAACGAGGCGTGCCGGCCGTCACAGCGACCGGCATCGCAGAGTTGGGGAGCCCCGAGGAGAGCCCGGCGCAACGCCGGCCCGATCTTTCGCGGCACGGCGAAGGCCCGTCCCAGATCGCTGCCCGTCCCCGCAGGAACCAGCCCCAGCGTCACCCGCGCCCCTGCCCCGACCTCCAGTAACG
>JABRVY010000123.1:0-18448 GCA_039961755.1 Acidobacteriota bacterium
ACCCCAGCCCCGCCACCCGCGCCGGTGATTGCGGCCAGCATCCCGGTCCCTGCGGCCCCGCCTCCGGTGGCCCCGGCGCCGGCTGCCGCACCCCGCCGCACCTGGCTGCTGGTGAGCGCGCTCGCCGCCGTCCTGCTGCTGGTGGGCGGCGGCATAGCGGGGTTCGTCGTCTTGAAGGATCGCCTGTTTCCCGCGGGCCCGCCGACCCTGCCCGAGCGCGCCGCCGGTGCCCCGGGCAGCGCCCCCGGTGCCTCGGGCACGCTGGTCATCCACGCCCTGCCCTGGGCCGAGGTGACCGAAATCCGCAGCACCTCCGGCGCCTCCGTGGCGGTCCCCGAGCCGGGCATCACCCCCCTGGCGGTCCTGCTGCCGCCCGGGATGTACACGGTGTCGCTGCGCAACCCCCTGCTGGGCAAGACCGGCAGCGCCCAGGTGCAGGTGGCGCCGGGCCAGACCCAGCGCTGCCTGGTCAACATCGAGCAGCTGGACAGCGCCGCATTTTTCGAGAAAGTGGGGTGGTGAGATGAGAACCAAGGGCCTTTCCATCGTGCTCGCCGTCGCCCTGGCGGTGGCGACGGCCCCCTCCGCCGGTGCTCAAGGAGCGCCCTACTCCGCCGGCGAGGCCATTGGCCGCGCCGAGGCGGCGGCGCGGGAGGTGGAGGCGCTGCGCGCCGATGCCGACGTGGACGCGGCGCTGCGCGCCAACCCCCAGCTCACCCGCAAGCTGCACCAGGCGGATGCCCGGCTGGCGTTGGCGCGGGACGCCTTGAGCGAGGGTCGCTCCCCGTACCGGGTCGGCGAGGCGCGGGAGTTTGCCATCGCCGCCGAGCGCGCCTACCGCGAGGTGGCCAGGGTGCTCATGGGCGTCGCCCGGCGGCAGCAGCGACAGGCCGACGACGAGGCGGCGCGGGCGGCGCTGCGCGCCGAGCTGCGCGCCATTGCCCGCGACGTGCGGGAGCTGCTGGAGCGACCTCACCCCTCCTCGGCGGCGGTGCTGCAGCGGCGCGCCGAGCTGGTGCGGGCGGCGCGGGCGGCCCGGGAGCTGGACGATTCGGCCCCCTTGGAGCGCCTGCGGGAGGTGCGCGACCGCCTCGTCGTCGCCGAGCAGGCGCTGCGCGACGAGCTGGCCCTGGGACCGCCGCCGGCGGTCATGGGCGGCGGCGGCGCGGCGTCGGCCGCGGTTGCCAAGGCACCGGCACCGCCGGCGGCGCTGAAGGAGGCGGTGCAGGCGTTCTTCGCCGGCGACTACGCCGCCACCGCGGCGCTGCTCGACCAGGCCCCCCTCACCGACCCCCAGAGCGCCAAGGTGGCGCACCTGCTCCGGGGCGCGGCGCTGTTCTCCCTGTGGGTGGACAGCGGCGAGCGCGACCCCTCGCTGCTGGAGCGGGCCCGGGCCGAGGTGCGCGCCTGCCGCGCCGTGGACCCCACCTTCGACCCCGACCGGGTGGCGTTTTCCCCGCGGTTCGTGGAGCTGTTCGCCTCGATCAAGTAGCGGGGCGGACAGGGGCGCTCCCCGCCCCGCCTCTCGCGTATAATCTCCCGCCGTGGCACGGGTCGCCTCCCCCGCCCTCGCGGGTTTGTCGCGTCAGGATCGCTGAGAGTGGCCGGATCGTCGAGTTTCCTCGTCACCCCCGACAGCGTTCGCGGCAGCTTCTTGCACTACCTCCGTTTCCAGCGCGGAGTCGAGTTCGAGCGCTCCTCTCGCCTGGACCATCTCACCTCCCTGTGCCTGGCGGTGCGGGAAACCCTGGTCAACCGCCGCCTGGCCACCCAGCGCGCCTGGCGGCGGGCCCAGCCCAAGATCGTCAACTACCTCTCCATGGAGTACATGATCGGTCGGCTGCTGCGCAACAACCTGATCGCCACCGAGCTCCTGGAACCGGCGCAGGAGGCGCTGGCGAGCCTGGGGCTGTCCCTGGACGAGCTGCTGGACGCCGAGGACGACGCGGGGCTGGGCAACGGCGGCCTGGGCCGGCTGGCGGCGTGTTTCCTCGACTCCATGGCCACCCTGGACCTGCCCGCCTACGGCTACGGGCTGCGCTACGACTACGGCATCTTCCGCCAGAAGATCCGCGACGGCTGGCAAGAGGAAGTGCCCGACACCTGGCTCAAGAATGGCTACCCGTGGGAAATCCACCGCCCCGACCTGACCGTGCAGGTGTACATGGGCGGGCACGTGGACTGGGGGGTTTCCCCCAACGGCGAGCACCAGCCCGGCTGGGTGCCGGCGCGGCACCTCTTCGGCGTGCCCTACGACGTCCTGATCCCGGGGTTCGGCACCGAGTCGGTGATCGTGCTGCGGCTGTGGCGGGCGGAGGCGCCGGAGGAGTTCGACTTCGAGATCTTCTCCCGCGGCGACTACCTGCGCGCCGTGGAGCAGCGCGAGCGCGCCGCCGCCATCACCCGCGTGCTCTACCCCCCCGACGACACCGAGGCGGGGCGGGAGCTGCGCCTGATGCAGGAGTACTTCCTGGTGGCGTGCACGGTGCGGGACGTCATCAACCGTTTCGAGCGCCACCGGGATGGCGACTGGAGTTCATTCCCCGCCAAGGTCGCCTTCCAGCTCAACGACACCCACCCGGCCCTGACGGTTGCCGAGCTGATGCGATTCTTCGTCGACGAGGCGGGGTTGCCCTGGGCCAGGGCCTGGGAGATCACCACGGTGGTGTGCAACTACACCAACCACACGCTGCTGCCCGAGGCGCTGGAGACCTGGCCGGCGGAGCAGATGCAGCGCCTGCTGCCGCGCCACGTCCAGGTGATTCACGAGATCAACCGCCGTTTTCTGGACGAGGTTCGTCTGCGCGCCCCCGGGGAGGCGGAGCGCATCGGACGCATGTCGATCTTCCAGGACAACGGCGACTACCGCTTCCGCATGGCCAACCTGGCGATGGCCGGCAGCCGCCGGGTCAACGGCGTGGCTCGTCTGCACACCGACCTGCTGCGCCGCCACCTGGCGCGGGACTTCGCCGAGTTGTGGCCGGAGAAGTTCGTCTCCATCACCAACGGCATCACCCCCCGGCGCTGGCTGATGGCCTGCAATCCCGCGCTGGCCGAGGCCATCACCCGGCGCCTCGGCGACACCTGGCCGCGGGATCTGGACCGCCTGGCCGAGCTGCGCGCCCTCGCCGACGACCCCGACTTCCAGGAGGAGGTGCTGGCCATCAAGCGCGCCAACAAGGTGGCGCTGGCCAGCACCATTCGCGAGCTCACCGGTGTGGAGGTCGATCCCTCCTCCCTCTTCGACGTCCAGATCAAGCGCCTGCACGAGTACAAGCGTCAGCTTCTCAACGCCTTGCATATCATCGCCCTGTACAACCGGCTGCACGCCGATTCCACCGCCGAGCTGACGCCGCGCACCTTCATCTTCGCCGCCAAGGCCGCCCCCGCCTACCACATGGCCAAGCGGGTGATCCGCCTCATCAACGCCATCGCCGACACGGTCAATAACGACCCGGTGGTGGACGGGCGGCTCAAGGTGGTCTTCCTGCCCGATTACCGCGTCACCCTGGCCGAGCGCATCATCCCCGCCGCCGATCTCTCGGAGCAGATCTCCACCGCCGGCATGGAGGCCTCGGGCACCGGCAACATGAAGCTGGCGTTGAACGGCGCCCTCACCATCGGCACCCTGGACGGCGCCACCATCGAGATGCTGGAGGCCATCGGCGCCGACAACATGTTCATCTTCGGGCTCACCGCCGAGGAGGTGGCGGAGCTGCGGGCCTCGGGGCGCTACAACCCGTGGGCGTACTACGAGGCCGATCCCGACCTCCGAGGGGCGCTGGACGTGCTGCACCGGGGCGCGCTGCTGGGTGGCGACCCCGGGGTCCTGCACGACCTGTGGGCCTCCCTCATGCACCACGGCGATCGTTACCTGGTGCTGGCCGATTTTCGCCCGTACCTGGAGGCGCAGCGGCGGGCAGCAGCGCTCTACCGCGACCGCCGCGCCTGGGCCGCCGCTGCCATCCGCAACATTGCCGGCATGGGGCGTTTCTCCTCCGATCGCTCGATCCGCGAGTACGCCACCCTGGTGTGGGATCTGCCAGCGGTACCGGTCAACGGCACCCGGTAAGCCGCGGTCGCCGTTCCCGCACCCGCTTGCGCTGGCGCCGTCGCCAGGGTCTAATAGTTCCGTGACACCGTTGAACGAGGCCCAGTGGTCCTTTCTCCACGTCGTCGGTCGGCGCGTCGTCCCCCCCCTCGCGGAGCTCGACGACGCCGGTCGGGCGCGCTTTCGCACCATCATCTCCACCGCTCTGGCCGACCGTCCGGCCGGCGTCCAGGCGCAGATTCGGGCCTTTCTCACCCTCGTGCGGCTGGCGCCGCTGCTGCGCTGGGGAAAGACCTTCCCGCAGTTACCGGCGGAGCGGCAGGGGCGCTTCCTGCGCTGGCTGCAGGACGAGGCGCCCGGCCGCTTGCGGCAGGGGTTCTGGGGGTTGAAAACCCTGGTGTTCATGGGGTATTACGGCCAGGCAGAGCTGGGGCCCTCCTTCGCCTACACCCCATCTCCGACCGGAAACGAGCATCTCCGTGCGTGAACACACCTTCGATATCGTCATCGTCGGCTCCGGCGCCGGCGGCGGCGCCGCCGCCAAGGAACTGGCCCCCCTCTGCCGGGAGGGAGTCCGCATTGCCGTGCTGGAGTGGGGGCCCAGGCTCGCCGAGCACGAGTACACCGGCCGCGAGGCCGAAATGGCCGGCAAGCTGTACTTCGAGTCCGGCGGCGTGTTCACCCGCGACCGCACCATGACCCTGGCCTTCGGGCGCGCCTACGGCGGCTCCACGGTGGTGTACACCGGCACCTCCCTGATGATCCCGGAGGGGCCGGTGAAGCGCTGGGGGGTGCCGGGCCTCACCTGGGAGGATCTCCGCCGGCGCTCGCTCAAGTACATCCGCGAGAACAACGTCCACTTGCTGGAGGAGGAGCGCCTCAACGACAACAACCGGCTGTTCCGGGCGGCGTGCGAGAAGCTGGGCTTCCGGGTGGAACAGTTTCCCATCAACGTCAAGGGGTGCCGGGGGGCGGGAATGTGCAACCTCGGCTGC
This sequence comes from Acidobacteriota bacterium, assembly GCA_039961755.1. Classification (GTDB taxonomy): domain Bacteria; phylum Acidobacteriota; class Thermoanaerobaculia; order Thermoanaerobaculales; family Thermoanaerobaculaceae; genus CALEVZ01. Next base: position 5,047 of record JABRVY010000123.1, read on the forward strand.
CCCAACGCCGCCAAGCAGGGCACCCACCGGGTGCAGCTCCCCGCCGCCGAGGCGCATGGGGTGGAGGTCATCACCAACTGCAAGGTGCAGAGAATCGAGGGCCGCGGCGTGCTGCGGGCGGTGGTGGAGGAGCGCCCCTGGGGCCTGCCCTCCCCCTGGGAGCCCGGCGAGCACGTGGTGCGGGCGCGGGTGGTGATCGTGGCGGGGGGAGCGGTGCACTCCCCGGCCCTCTTGCTGCGCTCTGGCTTCGGCCGGCAGCTGCCGGCGCTGGGCCGCTACTTCACCGCCCACCCGGCGCTCATCCTGGTGGGGGAGCACCCCCGCCCCATCACCAACTACTACGGTCATCCCAAGAGTTTCTACTGCGACCACTTCGCCGAGCGCGGCTTCCTGCTGGAAACCTGCATGTACTTCCCCTTCGTCACCGCCAAGAACCTCATCGGCTTCGGGGAGGAGCATGCGCAGCTGATGCACCGCATGGACCGCCTGCAGATGATCCTGGTGCTGGCGCTGGATGAGGCGCTGCCCGACAACCGCGTCACCCTGGACCGCGCCGGCGAGCCGGTGGTGGAGTACCGCTTCAGCGAGCCGGTCCTGGAGGCCCTGCTGGAGTCCATGAAGGTCTCGGCGCGCATCTTCTTTGCCGCCGGAGCCGAGCGCGTGCACGCCCCGGCGGGGGAGAAGTTCTTCATCGAGCGGCACGAGCAGGACCACCTGGACGAGCTGATCACCCGGCGACGCCTGCAGCCGGGGCGCATCTCCATCGCCAGCGCCCACCTGATGGGGGGCTGCCGCATGGGGGCCAGCCCCGCCGATTCGGTGACCGACTCCTGGGGGCAGGTGCACGGCGTGCCGTGGCTCTATGTGGCCGACTCGTCGCTGTTCCCCAACTGCGCCGAGATCAACCCGTACGTCACCATCATGGCCTTCGCCGACCGCGTCGCCGAGGCGGTGCGGGCGCGCTGGCGGGAGGTGTAGGCGATGCGTCGATCTGCCGCGGAGGTGGTCGTCCAGGCCCTGGTGGAAGAGGGAGTCACCCACACCTTTGGCATCCCCGGCACCCACAACATCGAGTTGTACGACGCCCTGGACCGCTGTCGGGAAATCACCCCGGTGCTGGTCACCGACGAGCAGGCGGCCTCCTTTGCCGCCGACGGCCTGGCGCGGGCCAGCGGGGGAGTGGGGGTGGCCAACCTGGTGCCCGGGGCCGGGGTGACCCATGCCCTGTCGGGGATCGCCGAGGCGTACATGGACGGCATTCCCATGGTGGTGCTCACCTGCGGCATCCGCATCGACACCGGCGCCGCCTTCCAGCTGCACGACATCGACCAGCTGGCGCTGCTGGCGCCCATCACCAAGTCGGCCCGGCGCGCCCAGCAGCCGGAGGAGATCTACCCGCTGCTGCGGCAGGCCTTTGCCCTCGCCCGGGCGGGCACCCCCGGCCCCGTGGCGGTGGAGATCCCGGCGAACTTCTACCTCATCCAGCAGGAGATCGGAGAGCTGCACGCCCCCGAGCCGCTGCCGGCCCCACCCCTGGACGAGGAGGCGGTGCGCCAGGCCGCCGCGCTCCTCGGCGCCGCCAGGCGGCCGCTCATCTACGCCGGGTACGGTGCGCGCGCCGCCGGCGAGGCCCTGGTGCGGGTGGCCGAGGCGCTGCAGGCCCCGGTGGCCACCACCATCCAGGGCAAGGGAGTCTTTCCCGAGCAGCACCCCCTCTTCCTGTGGAACGGCCTGGGGGCCGCCGCTCCCCCCTTCGTGCGCAAGCTCACTGCCCGCTGCGACGCCCTCCTGGCGGTGGGGTGCCGTTTCTCCGAGGTGGGCACCGGCAGCTACGGCCTGACTCCTCCGACGACGGTCATCCACGTGGACATCAACCCGGAGGTGTTCAACCGCAACGTTCCGGCTCGCCTCACCGTCACCGCCGACGCCGCGGCGTTCCTTTTCGCCCTGGGATCCTCGCTCTCCCCACGCCGCCCGGATGAGGCCCAGGCTCGCGCCATCGCCGCCGGGCACGCCGGCGTCCGCGAGCAGTGGGAGCGCCACCCCAGCAAGGGCAGGATCACCCCCCACCACCTCTTCACCACCCTGGAGCGTCTCGCCCCTCGGGCCATCGTCACCACCGACAGCGGTAACGGCACCTTCCTCGCCATGGAGCACCTGCGGCTGGACGCCCCCGGTCGCTACCTCGCCCCGGTGGACTACTCCTGCATGGGGTACGCGGTGCCCGCCGCCCTGGGGGCCAAGCTGGCGCGGCCCGAGCGGGACGTGGTTGCCCTCGCTGGCGACGGGGCGTTCCTCATGACCGGCCTGGAGCTGGCCACCGCCGCCGCCTACGGCGCCGGGGTGGTGGCCTGTCTGCTGCGGGACGGGGAGCTGGCGCAGATCGCCCAGTTCCAGCGCACCACCTTGAACCGCGCCGCCTGCTCGGTGCTCTCCCCCTATCGCGCCGACGCCATCGCCCAGGCTACCGGCGCTGCCTACCTGCGGGCGGAGCGGGACGAGGAGGTGGAGGGGGTGTTGGGCGAGGCGTTGCGGCGGGGCCGGGAGGGCCAGCCGGTGCTGCTGGAGGTGGCCATCGACTATTCCCGCAAGACCTACTTCACCAAGGGGGTGGTGGTGACCAACCTGTGGCGCCTGCCCTGGCGGGAGCGTCTGCGCATGGTGGCCCGGGCCGTGGGGCGGCGCCTACCTGGGCAAAAAAGCCAAGCTCCTGCTAAGGAATAGCCTCCACCGCCTCCTGCAGGAGCACCCCGCGGGCGGCCAGCTCCCGCATGACGAACTCGTAGCAGCCAGGTTCCGCCCCCACCAATTCCAGCGGCGCCACTCCGACGGCGGTGAAGTGCCCGCGCGAGAGCAGCCGCACCAGAGCGGTGCAGGTAAACCCGGTGGTGCGGGCCATGGACGTCGTCCCGGTGGCGGCGTCGTAGCGGTCCAGGAGCTCGAAGGTATGGCGCTCCCGCCCGCCGTTGCGCCGCCCCTCCACGACCACCCGCATCACCGTCAGGTCCTCTTCTCCCTCCCGCAGCTCCCACATGGGAAAGAGCAGCCGGGTGGTGAGGTCGAGGGGGCGGATCGTCACCCCTCCCGCCTGCACCGGCTCGCCGGAAAAGAGGCCCAGCTGCCTCAACATGCGCATCTTCTCGAAATGCCCTGGGTAGCGCAGCGTCTTCTCCCGCATCTCGCCCACCCCGGCGCAGGTCACCAGCAGGGTGCGCAGACCGTCGGTGAGGCACGCCTCCAGGGTGCCGACCCCGGCAAAGTCCAGCAGCTCCCCCTCCGACAGGGCCGGCAAGGTGACCACCTGCCCGGCGGTCATCACCCGGGCCGGCCGCGTGTACTCCTCGATCACATCGATGGGAGAGAACGGCGCCTTGTACTCCCAGGGCCACCTCCGCTCCACCGGCAATCCCCCCACGTAGCAGACGAAGCGCTCCGTCTGCTCCAGCAGGCTCATCACCCGGCCGAGGATCAGGTTGCTGCACCCCGGCGCCACCCCGGCGTCCACCACCGCCGGCACGCCGCACTGGCGGGCGAGCCCGTCCAGGAGAAACGGATCCTCGGGGAAGAACGAGATGTCCACGATGGGCCGGCCGACCTCCAGCACCGCCTGCACGGTGGCGAACCCCAGGTGGCCGGGCACCGCCCCCACCACCAGGTCGTGAGCCCCTGCCAGGGACTTCACCGCCGCCGGATCGGCGAGGTCCGCCTGCACCGTCGCCACCGGCGCCAACGCCTTCACCTTCTCCAGCGCCCGCACCGAGACGTCCGCCACGGTCACGTCGAACTCACCGTGGCGGGCCAGGTCGACGGCAATGGCCCCGCCTACCCGTCCCCCACCCAGCACCGCGATCTTCATGGCTTCACCCCCCCAGTTGCCGCTTGAGCCACTCCCCGCGCTCCTCCTCGCTGGCGAACTCCAGCACTCGCACCACCTTGGCGAGAATGTCGCGCTCGTACTCGTCAACCCCCTTGAGGCCGCGGGCGTGGTGGCGCTCGTCAATGATCACCACCCAGCGCCCCCCGTCCTCGGACAGCCACACATCGGTGCCCTCGAAGCGAGGTAGCTCGTAGCGGTTGGGAAACTGCCCCTCGACGTCGTAGTCAATGCCGAACCGTTGTTCCCGCATGGGTTCAACCCCCCCACCAGTTTGGGCATCCCAGGGCGGAGATGCAACTGTCACCCTTCGTCCCGGCCCGACGAGGGGACCGGCGCACGCCTGCAAGAGAACCCGCCGGCGGGCACGCCTGCCGTCTCCGGCAAGGGACGGAGATCGGGGGTCTCTCGACCTCCGCCACCGGTGGAACCTCACCCGACGAGGCGGGACTGTGGTACAACGTCGCCGGGCGCCGGTAGCTCAACGGATAGAGCACCTGACTTCGGATCAGGCGGTTGGGGGTTCGAGTCCCTCCCGGCGCGCCACTCAACCCCTTCAGAACACACAACCTACAGCGCGGCGCACTTTCAGCCCCTCAAACGCGGTACCCGTAGGGTACCCGGATTGCCAGAAAACGGCCTCAGCGGGTACCCGGCGGGTACCCGCCCAGGGGGCGCGAGCACAAAGCCTCACCCCCCCGGCCAGGGGGGGCACCTCGGGGGGCCCTAAATTCGGGCTCAGGAACCGCGATCGGCGCCGCGGTAGGGGTACGGTGCCGGCCTGCCGGCGATCACCGGCCAGCGGGGCGGCAGGCGCGGGCTATCCCGGCTCCCAGCGGCCAGCCGCGGCCAAGCGACGAATAACGGCGTCCACCGCGGCGCCGGCGGCGCGGCGCTTGCGCTCCTCGGCGGCGGCCTTCCCGCTCGCAGCGGGGGGCTCACCCCCGGCGGCCGGCGAGTCGGCGGGCGGCGGCGCGGCCTGCACGTAGCGGCGATCGGCGCGGCGCAGCAGGGCGCGCACCCAGGAATGGGTTTCAGCCACGGGGCACCCCCCGCGGTCGCGGGCGAGAGGGCACCGCGACAAAGGAAGGGGCTTCGGGCCTGCCGCACTTCGGGCACCTCGGCGCGCCACCGGCGACGGGCTCAATGTCGGCGGCGTCCTCAACGAACAGGATCGGCGGCGGCGCGGCGCACTCGGCGCAAGGCAGCCGGCCAAGTCGGCGGCGCAGGGTTTCAATTCGTTGGCGCATAAACACGTCCTTTCTCGTCGCGGCTTTCGAGGGCGCTTTCCAGGGCCTCGATTCTCGCGGTGAGGTCGCTCATTTCAAAGCACTTCAAGGCGGCCTGCACCAGCGCAACGGTCACGCGGGCGCGTTCGAAGCCCCCGGCCTTCGCGGCGGCCTGTACGGCGGCCAGCTCGGCGGCTACCACGGCGGCCAGGTCGCGCGGCGACAGGGGCTCCCCCGCCGGCTGGCGGGATAACGGGGCTAACGGGCGCGCCGCGCTCGCCTTCCCGCGGGCTCGGCGGCGCCTCATGGCCTCGCGGGCGGCTCGCCTTCGGGCCTCGGGGCTCGCGTACGGCAAGGGTCAGGCGCCTTCCAGCCGCGCCAGTTCAGCGACGGCCGCGGCCTCGGCGGCCTGTGCGGCTCGGTAAACGTCGGCCAGGCGCTGGCGCGTTGCTTGCGTTCTTGCCACGTTGCCGGCCAGCTCGCCCCGGCGCTCGTCGGTGGCAGCAGTCGCTCCCTCTCGGACTACGGCCCCGCGGTTGAGAAAGATGCGCTGCGCCAGCAACGCGGCCTCGTGCTCCTCAACGGCTCGTCTCATCTCGCCGTGGGCCTGCTCGGCGGCTTGCCGCAGCTCGGCAACGCGGCCTCTGGCCTCGGCGACAAGCGCGGCCTGACGCCGGCGAAGGCGCTCGGTCTCGATCAACTTCTCGGCCTGCAGTCGCACCCAGGCGGCGCCTACGGCCTGCAATGCGGCCTCGGTTGCATTCTCAGCAGCGAGTCTCACGGCTCCCTCAAGATCGGTCATCGTTTTCCCTTTCCCAGCGCGGACGCTGGCGATCAGCAGCAGCGAAAGCGGCGCGCAGCGCTCGGCGCCACCCTCGGCGCGAAGCAAGCCGCCAGCAGGGGCGCGCAAGCCGGGTCATGGCGCCCCCTCGGCGAGCGGGGTTCCCGCTTCCGCGGCGAGGCTGGCCAGGCATTGGCGCAGCAGCCGCGGGTCACCCCCTCTTCGATAGGCGGCCTTCACCCCCTCAAACGCGGGCGCAAACCTCTCGGGGAGCGACCTTCGCGCGGCCTCAAGGCAGCTTTCGGCTTCCAGGGCTTCGGAGTCCCCTTCGGCGGGCGCGCGGTGCCCGCCAGGGCACCCCTCTTCAGTGAAGCATGTTCTAGCAGCCAGTTCGTTCGCACGACGTGCGACGGTCGTCGCACGTGGTGCAACGGTTCCCGCGGAATCTGCAAGGGTCGTCGCACCACGTGCGACGGTCGCACGCTCGGCACGCTGTGCAACGGTTGCCGGTTTCGGCGCGGCGCCGCCTATGTTCTCGGCCTCGGCTACCCTCGCACGCTGTGCGACGGTTGCCGGCTTCGGCTCGGCGCCGGCGAATTCTTCAACGGCGGCGGCCTCGATTCGATAGGTATTCACGCGCCCGTTGAAACTCTCGACGGCGATCAGCCCCCGGCCTTCGAGCGTCTTGATAGCCTGCCACGTGCGCCGCTCACCCAGGCCGGCGCACCCTGCCAGGCGGCGCAAGGAGGGCCAGCAGTAGCCATAAGCGTCAACGTGGCGCGCCAGGGCCACGATCACCATTCGTTCGGCGCACGACAGGCCAAGAGCCGGATTGCTTACGCACCGGATCAAGCCCCAGGGTCTCAGCCCGGACGCGGCCTCGCGCAGCTCCCCGAAGTCGGGGCGCGAGCGGCGCCCGTCGGTCACGCTGCACCCCGGCGGCCCGGGTCCACGGTCCTGTTCTCAAGCCAGGTCAGAACGTCGGCTTCCCGGTACGCCACGCGCGAGAAGGTGTCGTCACCCAGGCGCACGAACCGCGGGCCTTTGGCCCTGCTGCGCCAGACGCGCAACGTTTGCGGCTGCACCCCCAGCCGGCGCGCCACCTCGGGGGTCGAAAGAAGCGATTCGTGAGCGTCCATGTCCACCTCCGCTCACAGTTTCGGTGTCTTATAAACGCTTGTCTAGTCTGTGACTTAGCGACGTAGCGCTTATGTCCCACCCCTTCGCAGGGGCAGCGCCGCAGCCGCGGCCAGGTCGCGAAGGTGCAGGCGCAGCGCCGCACGGTCAACGGCCAGCTCGGCGGCCAGCCGGCGCACGCTTGCGCCCGCGCATTGATAGTGCGCCAACACCTCGAAGCGCTTGCCGACCGACACCCGGCGGGCGCGGGTCGGCGTCGCCAGCTCCCAACCCTCAGGCACCGCGACGGCGCCGGTGATGGGGTCCAGCCGGGCGCTCGGCGTGAAGTAGCCCACCCCTCGCAGCGCCGGGGTCAGGTCCAGGGCCTCGGCCGCGCGCGGGTCCGCTTCCCAGCCGCGCAGCAGGTCCAGGCCAGCCCGGAGCAGCCACGGCGCGCCCAGGTTCCAGCGGCGCGCCCAGCGGGCCAGGTTCGCGGCGCGCAAGGGCGCCACGTCCAACGGGTACAGCAGCCCGCGGGCAGCAGCCCAGCGGTAAGCACTGGCGGCGCCGGGCCTCAGTCGGGCCACCTCCTCGGGGTCATCGGGCGCGCCAACGTCCCGCCAGGGGCCGCGGGGCAGCAGCTCGGGCAGCGCCCCGAGCGGGCCAGCGGCACCCAAGCGCGCCACGGCGCCCAGCACCCCCCACTGCGAGATCACCCGCGAAATGTCGGGGGTCGTCAACCCAGCTCGGCCAAGCGCGAAGCGCAGCGGGCGGCCGGTCATGCGCGGGCCTTGCGCTTGGCGGGTCGCATCGGCAGCACCTTCGCGGCGGCCTCGGCGGCGGGGCGCAGGTCATCAAGCCCCAGCGGCGCGTACACCGCGGCGGTTATCCGTAGGTCACTGTGGCGGAGCAACTTGCTCGCCACGTGCAAGCCCGCGGCCTTCGCCACCCGCAACCCGAAGCTTCGGCGAAGGTCGTGAATGGTCACCCCGGCGATGCCGGCCTCGGCGATCAGCTTGCACCACTCTTCCCGGAACCCGGCGCGCGGCTTCAACGGGTCGCGGCCGGGAAACACCCAGGGCGAGTTATCCACCCGCGGCAGCGCGGCCAGCCGGCGCACAGTCGGCGCGGGCATGGGTTGATGCTGCACCCGGCCGGCCTTCGGCGATTTCAGGGTCCACACGGCACCGGCAAGGTCCAGGTCCTCCCAGCGCATGCGCGACACCTCAGAAGAGCGGGCGCCCGTCTCGGCCAACACGTGAAAAAAAGCCCGGGCGAAGGGGTCGGCCTGCCGGTCAAGGGCCGCAACGAAGCGGGCCATTTCCTCGTCGGTCAGCACGCGGTCACGGGGCGGGTTCGGCGGCAATTTCTTCACCCGGCGGGCGGGGTTCGCCTCGATATGGCCGGCCTGCACGGCCGCTTCCAGGCACGCGGAAACGCTCGCAAGCCAGCGGTTCGCCAGCACCCGCCCACGGGCGGCCATGACGCGGAAGAGGGCCTCGACGCGGGCCGGGGTCACCTCCGCCAGCCGCAGGGCACCCCAGCGGCGCATGGTCTCGCTCGGCACCTCGGGGCGCTTTCCCCATTTCTTCGTGCCGACCAGGTAAAGGCGGTCATCGTCGGTCGATTTCTTCCTCAGCTCCACCGCGGGCATGTAGTGTTCGGTCACCCAAGCGCGCCACGTGAGGGCCTGCCGGGCCTCGCGGCGCTCCGTGACGGCGCTTTGGCCGTGGTCGGCCATGAAGAGAATCGCGCGGGCGCGGTCAACGGCCTTGTCCAGCGACCACGCCGGCCAGTCGCCAATGGTTGCGCGCTCCCGGCGCCCGTTGGGCAGCTTGTAGCGCACAACGAACACCTTGCGGCCGGAGGGGTACGTTACCAGCCCCAGCCCCTCGGGCGCGGCGCCCCACAGGTACACCCGGCGCTTGGGGTCGGGCACCGCTCGCTCGATGAGACGTTGTGTCAGTTTCGGTACTCGCATTCGGCACCTCCAGGACTCGGGTACCCAACGGGTACCCGGATTGCCACAACTCCCGTCAACGGTTCATGCGTCGCCATACGTTGATAAGTGTAGGGTTTCCAGCGCATTGTGTCAACCCCCGTCAACGGGCGAAAACGGGCGAAAACGGCACCTTGACTGACTTCGGATCAGGCGGTTGGGGGTTCGAATCCCTCCCGGCGCGCCACAGAACCCCAGTAAATCCAGACGCTTACAACAACAGCCTTCCCGGGGTCTTCGAGCTGCCACCTGCTTGCCACCCGTCTTGCCGAAAAAACGCCACCCAGGGGGGTGCTCGAAGGGGGAAACCCGGGGGTGGCGCCGGGCGGGAACCGGCCAAAACGGGCGTGTGGCGAGCGATCGGCGCCGGGCCGGGACAGGGGGTTGGCCAGTCGGTTTCCCTACGGCTCTGCCAGGGTGAGGGACTGGCGCCGGCCGGCAATCACCGCGTAAGAGTTCCCCGGCCACACCAGATGGCCGCCGGGGGCGTGGATCTGAATACCTGTGAAGACGGCGTAGTCGGCGCGGTGGGGATCCACGGTGAGGGCGATGCCCCGTTCCAGATCCTCCAGGATGACCTCGAGGGTCAGTCCCGTCAGTTCCGCCAGAGAGGGTACCGGCCGATCCACCAGGCGTGGATACAGGCGCCGGCGCAGCAGGCTTAGCTCCAGATCTTCCGGGTCCAGCTCGAGGCTCACCTGGCCCGACAGCAGCTCGTTACGGAAGGCAATCAGCGCTCCACAAGCGGGCGTGGGGGTATTCTGGCCCGGTCGCACGCACATCCCCACCTCACCATCCTCACCCAGGCCCAGGTGGGCCAGGGCAAAGAACAGAAAGCGCTCTCGCTCGAAGCCGGCGGGGGCGTGGCTGATGGCGGCGGCCAGCCCGGTCCTGCCCAGAAACGCCATGCCCGCCAGGCTGCCAAGATGGAACGCCTCCCCCCAGAGTCGCTGCACACCGTCGACGAAGGAAGACGTCAACTCGTCCCGACACACCCCCACGCAGGCAATCGTGTTGGCGGCAGTGAAGCCAAGATGAGTCATACGATGCTGTACCAGCTCGTGGTAGGAATCCTGCGGTTGCGCGGCAGGAAAAAGCTCGTCGAGCTGCGCACGATGCACCTGCACTCCCTCCGTTGCCGGGTCCCCAAGGCCGCCAGCGAGACCCGGAGCGACAGTGTAGCGCAGCGCCCATCTTCGCTGGCGAGCCGAGGCGATCTGTGGGTTCCCCGGCGAGGGGCCGGGTCTCGGCCATCGAAACTCACCACTGGCCAGGGCAGGCTGCCGTGGATCAACCGCTCCCCTCGTCCACGATGGGCAGGTTGCCCTGGCCGGCGGCACGGCGCAGACGATCAGCGATGGCGGCTCCCAGACCCTCGGGCGACGGCAAGGCGGCGAGGATGACGTCACACCCGCGCTGGTCGAGCTCGAACAGCATGGCGTACAGGCGCCGGCCGTATTCAGCGATGTCCATTGGCACGTCTTGGATTCCCCACAGGCCTGACACGGCGAGGGGAGCGTCGGCGGGCTGCAGGACCCCCACCCGGCGGCCGGCGGCGATCCAGTGGCGTGCTTCCTCGGCCAGGCGCTCGGCGCTCACCACCACCAGCTGAGCGTGGGGGGAATAGTGCCGGCCGTGCTGACCGGGACTGGGCACGGTTGGGCGGGAGGGGACCGCGATGGGACGGCCCATGACCTCTTCCAGGAGTTCTCTCGGCACGCCGCCGGGTCGGAGGATGGCTGGGACGTCACCCGAAAGGTCGAGGATGGTGGACTCCACCCCCACGGCGCAGGGGCCTCCGTCCAGCACCAGATCGACCGCATCCCCCAGCCCCGCCCGCACGTGCTGGGCGGTGGTGGGGGAAATGCTGCCAAAGGGGTTGGCGGAGGGTGCCGCCAGACCGCCGCCGAAGCGCGCCAGCAGCGCCAGGGCAAGAGGGTGAGCGGGGACGCGCAGGGCAACCGTGTCGGCCCCTCCCGTGACCAGGGGCAAGACCCAGCCCTGGCGTCGCATCACCAGGGTCAACGGCCCGGGCCAGAATCGTTCGGCCAGGCGCCTGGCCACGGCCAGATCCCCGACGGCCCAGCGTGGCAGATACTCGGCGGTGGGAAGGTGGACGATGAGAGGGTGAGTGCGCGGTCGACCCTTGGCCGCGAAAATGCGCTCCACCGCCGTCGCATTCCCGGCGTCCGCGCCCAGGCCGTAGACGGTTTCGGTGGGGAAGGCAACCAGCCCTCCGCGGCGCAGGATCTCCACCGCCCGCTCGAGTTCCCCGGTTGTCGGGCCGGCTGCCATCACTGCCCTCTACCCCTCGCCACGCCGGGGATCGGCGATGGAGCCGGGCAGCGGGCAGGAGGGCTCGACGGGGTAGCGGTCAGGGAGCATGCACGGATCCTGCCGCCAGGGCGGCCAGAAGTTCATCCGCGAGCCGCGTTGCGCGTTCGAGGTCCTCATCGAGAATCAGCAAGTGCCCCATCTTGCGCCCGGGAAAGGGGCGGCTCTTGCCGTACAGGTGGAGCTTGACGTTGGGCACGGCGAGCACCCGCTCCCAGGCGGGCTCACCGTTGGCCCAGAGGTCGCCCAGCAGGTTCACCATGACGGTGGGGTGCAAGAGGGCTGGGTCCCCCAGGGGCAGATGGCAGATCGCCCTCAGGTGCTGCTCGAACTGGGAGGTGACGCAGGCCCCGAAGGTGAAGTGACCGCTGTTGTGGGTGCGGGGGGCGATCTCGTTGACCAGCAGCTGGTCGTCCCTGGTGAGGAACATCTCCACCGTCATCACACCCACGTGGTCCAGGGCCACGGCGATCTCCCGGCCCAGCTCCGTCGCCCGACGGGCGAGGGGGGTGGGGAGGCGAGCCGGCACGCAGGTGGTGTGCAGAATGTGACGCCGGTGGAGGTTTTCCGCCAGGGGGAAGACCGCCATCTCCCCGGCGGCAGAGCGGGCCAGCACCACGGAGACCTCTCGCTCCAGCTGCAGGTAGCGCTCCACCACCACTGGCCGGCGGCCCAGCTCCTCCCAGGCGGCGCCCAGCTCGGCAGGCCCCTCCACCCGCGCCTGGCCGCGCCCGTCGTACCCCTGCCGGGTCACCTTGAGGACGGCGGGGTAACCGGTGACGGCTGCCGCCGCCTCCAGCTCTTCCCGGTTGCCGGCAACGCCGTGGGCGGCCTGTGGAAAGCCGTGCCGTTGCAGAAAGCAGCGCTGCTCTGCCCGGTCCTGGATGATCTCCATCACCCCCGCCGAGGGGTGGACCGGCCGCAGGCCCTCCACCGCCCGGAGCAGCGGCGCCGGCACCTGCTCGATGTCGATGGTGACCACATCACTGGCCCGGGCCAGCGCCAGGGCCGCCTCCTCGTCGTCGAAGCGGGCGCCGAAGGCGACGTCCGCGATCTGCCCCGCCGGGCCCCTGGGATCGGGATCCTGCACCGCTACCCGGTAACCCATGCGGCGGGCCTCCAGGGCCAGCATACGGGCCAGCTGCCCGCCCCCGATGACCCCGATCGTCGCTCCGGGCAGGATGGCAGTCACAGCGAGCTCTCCAGGACCTGCTGGGTTTGCCGCTGACGAAAGGCGCGCAGCCGCTCCCGCAGGGCCGGGTCGTGCAGGCTCAGGATGGCGGCCGCCAGCAGCGCCGCATTGGCCGCGCCGGCCTCTCCGATGGCCAGGGTGCCCACCGGAACACCTTTGGGCATCTGCACGATGGACAGCAGCGAGTCCAGGCCGTTGAGGGCCCTGGACTGCACGGGAACGCCCAGCACCGGCAGGATCGTCTTGGCGGCGGTCATGCCGGGCAGGTGAGCAGCCCCACCGGCACCGGCAATGATGACGCGCAACCCGCGGCCTTCCGCCCCCTCAGCGTACTCGAACAACCAGTCGGGCGTCCGGTGGGCGGAAACGATCCGGGCCTCGAAGGGGATTTTCAGCTCTTCCAGGAGGCGAGCGGCGTGCTGCATGGTCGCCCAGTCACTGGTGCTCCCCATGATGAGACCGACCAGCGGTGCAGGACCTACCTCGGGTTCGTGCATGGCTGTGACTCCTCGTGGCTCGCGGGAGGTGTGTCACCGCGCGCCGTTCTCGCTCGCCTACGCCCTCGAGGTCACCCCCGGCGAGTCAGTTCCTTATACCGTACCGCTCTTTCTCGCCGCAACCGACTCGCCAGCCGGGGGGGTGGCGACGGCTTCGGCAGGACGGGGCTGGCGCACGCCGATGAGCAGGCCTCGGTGAACATCGCCCGACTGGGTGTTCCCGGCCCGGGTCACCTTCGTAGCCGTGCTCAGCGTCCCACTCCTGCGCGTGACCTCTCAGCCCGAAAACCGCGGTTGGGTTCGTGACGAGAGGCCGGAGACGCCGATGATGGCGGGCGCACGTAGGGGCGAGGGCGCGAGCCGTACTCTCAAGCGTACGG
>JABRVY010000124.1:0-3942 GCA_039961755.1 Acidobacteriota bacterium
TAACTTATCACGCATCCACCCAGAAAAACAAGCCCTTTCAGCCGCGACGCGAAGCATTCGTCCCGGATCTGCACCGCACCTATGCGCAACAGGCTCCTAGTCTTACTCTGCGCCCCCGGGCTCCGCCCCGGCCCGCTGGGCGAGGGGCCGCAGCGCCGCGTCGGCGGTGCGCCGCCGCCGGGCGTGACGGGTCAGCGCGTGGTCGATCAGACGGCGGAGTAGCTCGGGGTACGGCACCCCGCTCAGGGCCAGCAGGCGAGGGTACATGGAAATGGGGGTGAAACCCGGGATGGCGTTGACCTCGTTGACGAGGAAGCGACCGTCCCGGCGGTCGAGGAAGAGATCGACCCGCGCCATCCCCTCGCACCCCAGGGCTGTGAAGGCGGCCAGAGCCAGCTCTCGCGCCCGCTCCTCCTGGGGTGCATCCAGGGGAGCCGGGGCCAGCAGCTGGCAGGAGTCCGCCAGGTACTTGTCCACATAGTCGTAGAACTCCCGGCCGGGCACCACCTCCCCCGGCCGCGAGGCCAGCGGCGGATCATCCCCCAGCACCGCCACCTCGATCTCCCGCGCCGGGATCCCCTCCTCCACGATGGCCAGCTCGTCGTAGGCGAGGGCGACCTCCAGGGCGGCGACCAGTCCTTCGGGCTCCCGCACCTTGCTGATCCCCACCGAGGAGCCCAGGCGGGCAGGCTTGACGAAGACGGGCAAAGACAAGCTCGAACACGCCTCGCCCACCCGGTCTGGCGTCGCCCGCCACTCCCGCTCTCCCACCGCCACGAACCGGGGCGTGGGCAACCCCGCCTCGCGCAGCAACCGCTTCGTCAACACCTTGTTCATGGTCACCGCCGAGGCGGCCACGTCGCACCCCGTGTAGGGCAGATCCAGCATCTCGCACAGCCCCTGGATGGTGCCGTCCTCGCCGAAGGGCCCGTGCAGGATCGGCATCACCACGTCGACCTGGCGCGCCACCAGGCGGAGATCCAGACCCAGCTCGCCACGCACCTCGGGCACCTGATCGCTGCGCCTGCCCGTGGCGGCGAGAATCCGCCGCGCCTCTTCGGGGCTGGCCCACCTCCCCGCCCGATCGATGACCATGGGAAGGACCTCGAACTCCTGTGGATCCAGGGCAACGGCCACCGAGCCGGCGGACACGAGGGACACCTCATGCTCGCCGGACCGCCCGCCGAACACCAGCGCCACGCGCCGGCGCCGCCGGCCGGTTCCCGCTGGCGAGGGATTCTCCCCCTGAGCTCGAGCGTCGGACTCAGCCACCGAACACCGAGCGCAGCGAGCCCAGAGCCTTGGAGAACGGGCCGCGGGTCTTTTCCTCGAGGATCTTGTCCAGCTCGCCGGCGTCAAGGAAGAGACCGCCGCAGTCCGGACACACGTCCACCTCCACCCCACCGAGCTGCGTCGTCTCCAGATCGTCGCCGCACTTGGGGCAGTGCATCCAGTACTGCTCCTTCCGCTTCTGCCGCTCGGCCTGCTCCAGCTTCTTGCGGTGCTCCTCGCGCAGCCGGGCCAGGCGCTCCAGCTCCTGCTTCATGAAGTACTCCTGCTCCTTGTCGCTCGGTCGATCAAGCATTCGCGTCTCCCTCCTTCCCCGCGGGCGTATGGTAGACCCACCCGCGCCCATTCCTCACCAGCCACTCTGCCACCTGACCAAGATCCCCCAGGACGGCCAGCGGCTGCTCCCGGCGCAGCTCCTCCTCCTCGACCGCCCCCCCGCCCACCAGGATCGCCGCCATGCCCACGTTGGCCGCGGTAAGGGCATCGATGGGCATGTCGCCCACCACCAACCCGGCCTCCGGGGGCACCCCGAAAGCCTCCAACACCGGCAGCACCGCGGCCGGGTCGGGCTTCGCCGCCCCATAGGTGTCCGGCCCGGCAACCAGCGGCACCCAGCGACCCAGGCCCACGTGGTCCAGCCAGGTGCGGCACAGCGACTCCAGCTTGTTGGACACCACCGCCACCCGGCCGCCGGTGTTGGCGTGAGCCAGGGCGAGTAGCTCGGCCGCCCCGGCGCGCATCGGCGTGTTCTGGAGGTAGGTGGCCCGGTACACCTCCCCGAACCGCTCCCCCACCCGTCGCACCAGCTCCTCCTGGCCGGTGCCGATGGCATCCTCCAGCAGCGGGCGAGCGCCCCGGCCCACGTGTCGCCTCACCCACTCCAGATCGCGGGGAGGAAGCCCGCTGTCGCCCAGCGCCCGGGCCAGCGCCGCGTGGATGCCGACGAAGGAGTCCGCCAGCGTGCCGTCCAGGTCGAACAGCACCGCCGCCGGCCACACCGCCTCCCTCATTCCTCCTCCGGGTACAGGAGGAAGGCTCGACGCTGCTGGCGAAACCGCGCGCAGTACTCCTCCCACTCGGCCAGCAGGCTCGGCATGTCACCCCGCCCCTCGATCACCGCTCGCGCCCGGGCAGAACCGGTGAGCAGGTCAATGGCCGGCAGGTGGGCGACGAACTCGTAGGGTTCCCGCCGCCAGGCGAAGCGCTCCGGCGCCAGGGCGCGAGTCTCCTCCAGCAGCGCCACCCCGGCAGCCAGCGGGCGCAGCGCCAGGCGGTCCAGCACGTGCCACTCCACCCCGCCGCACACCTGCCCGGCCCACTTGCCAAACTCGGGGCGGAAGCGGCAAGGTCGAAAACGGCAGCCGGGCAAGCCACGGGCATTCAGGCGCCTGGCCAGCTCCCCGCCGTCCAGCCAGGGTGCGCCGACGAGCTGGAACGGCCGCGTCGTCCCCCGCCCTTCGGAGAGGTTGGTGGCTTCCACCAGGCAGGCACCGGGGTAGAGGGTGGCCGTGGTCAGGGTGGGCATGTTGGGGGAGGGGGCCACCCAGGGCAGCCCTGTGTCATCCCACCAGTGGTGGCGGACCCATCCCTGGCAGGGCAGCACCGCCAGCTTCAGCCCGGGGTGGCGCTCCGCCTGCAGCAGCAGCGCCAGCTCCCCCAGGGTCAGACCGTGGCGAACCGGCACCGGCAGCTCCGAGACGAAGGAGCGGTGTCCCTCCTCCACCGGCCCGCCCTCCAGAGCCAGGCCACCCAGCGGGTTGGGGCGATCACAGACGATCACCTCCACGCCTGCGGCCGCGCACGCCGCCATCACATGCGCCATGGTGGCGGCAAAGGTGTAGTAGCGGCAGCCGATGTCCGGAAGATCCACCACCATCGCCTCCACCTCCTTGAGCTCCTGGGGGGAGGGGGCCAGCGTGGATTCGTCGGTTCCGTAGAGGGACCGCACCGGCACCCCGGCCAGCACCTCGTCGCCCACCGCTTCCATGTCCTGGGCGACGCCATGGAGCCCGTGTTCCGGGGCGAAAAGCCGAACCAGCTGGCCCTTCGTCCGCGCTAAAGCCTCCCAGGCCGGCCCCAGCTCGGCGGTCACCGCCGCCTGGTTGGCCAGCAGCGCGAAGCGACGACCGGCCAGCAGCGCCGGATCGCGACGGAGCAGATCAAGGCCGGAGAGGACCCTCGCCACGGCCGGGCAGTATAGCCGCGACCCTCGGGCGCGGCCTGCCACCCTCACCGCCGACGGAGCCGCCACCATGCGAGCCTGCGAGAAAAAGAGGAACGTTCTCTCGGTCTTGAGGCGGTGGAGCTACCCGAAAAGATACCCCTTGAGGTTGGCCAGGGCCGGAAACGTGGCGCCCAGCTCCACCCTCACCATGGCCAGTCCCACCAGCGCCTGGAAGACCGCCTGGAAATAGAACCAGAGCCGTGACAGCGGGCTGCCTCCCGAGGCCACCACCAGCCCCAGCGCCGCAAGCGGCAGGAGAACCCGGGCATAGGCGTAGGCCTCGACCATCACCTGCCCTGAAAGCACCAGGGCCAGCAGAGAAAACAGCAGATAAGAGGCCGCCGGCGCCTCCCGCAGCGAGCGCCGGGCCAGCACCACCGCTCCCCCCAACCCGGCGATCACCGCCAGCACCCCCCACACCTCCATCC
>JABRVY010000125.1:0-2964 GCA_039961755.1 Acidobacteriota bacterium
CCACCAGGATGCCCACCACCCCACCCAGCGCCGAGAGGGTCACCGCCTCGATGAGGAACTGCACCAGCACGTCGGCCTTGCGCGCCCCCACCGCCTTGCGGATGCCGATCTCGCGGGTGCGCTCGGTGACCGAGACGAGCATGATGTTCATGATGCCGATGCCCCCTACGAGCAGGGCAATGCCCACCACCGCGCCCACCACCTTGGTGATGGCGCCGAGGATCGAGGAGGTGGTCTCCAGCAGCTCCTCCTGCAGGGTGACCTGGAAGTCATTGGCCTGCCCCGGGCGCAGGCCGTGGCGCCGGCGCAGGAGATCGGTGACGAGATCCTTGGCGCGCTCCACGTCATCCGCCGAGCGCGCCTTGAGGTCCAGGCGGAAGAACTGCTCGATGGACCGCTCGCCGTAGAGTTCCCGCGCCGTGGTAAAGGGGATGACGACCAGGCTGTCGAGGTTGGCGCCGAGGATCTGCCCCAGCTTTTCCATCACCCCGATGACCGTGAACACGGTGTTACCGATGGTGATGTCCTTGCCCAGCGGCTGCTCCCCCAGCTCCAGGTCCTCCACCACCTTGGTGCCCACCACGCAGACATGGGCGCGGCTGGCCTCGTCGAGGGGGGAGAAGAAACGCCCCGTGCCCACCCAGGTGTTGGTCACTTCCTGAAACGAGCTGCCGACGCCCAGGAGAATGGGAGTGCTGGTACGTTTGCCCCGGCGCACGCGGTCCGAGCGGAAGGTGATGGGAGAGAAGGCAACGATTTCCGGGATCTGGCTGACGATGGCCTCGCCGTCCTCGTAGGTCAGGGCGTTGCCGCGGTTGGCGAGGTCGGGGTCGGAGGGGTCGCGGCGGTTGTCCACCCGGATGTAGGTCGCCCCCACCCCCTGCAGCTGCCCGGCAATCCAGAAATTGAGGCCCTGGACGATGGACACCACGCCGATCACCGCCGCCACGCCGATGATGATCCCCAGCGTCGTCAGCACGGAGCGCATCTTGTGCGCCCAGATGGAACGCAACGCCATGCGCAGGTTCTCGATGAGCACCTAGGCCTCCCGGCGGGCGTCCTCGAGGATCTTGCCGTCACGCAGACGGACCACCCGGCGGGCACGGGCGGCGATGTCCTCTTCGTGGGTGACCAGAATGATGGTGTTGCCCCGGGCGTTGAGCTCGCCGAAGAGGCCCATGATCTCCTCGCCGGTACGGGAGTCCAGATTGCCGGTGGGCTCGTCGGCGAGCAGGATCGATGGATGGTTGACCAGCGCCCGGGCAATCGCCACGCGCTGGCGTTGGCCGCCGGAGAGCTCCGCCGGCACGTGCGTCATACGGTCCGCAAGGCCGACCATCTCCAGCACCTCTTCGGCGCGGCGGCGACGCTCCCGCCGCGGCACCCCGGCGTAGATCAGGGGCACCTCGACGTTTTCCAGCGCCGTGGTGCGGGCCAGCAGGTTGAAGGTCTGGAAAACAAAGCCGATTTCGCGGTTGCGGATGCGCGCCAGCTCATCATCGTTGAGCTGCGACACCTCCTGGCCAGCCAGCCGGTAGACCCCGGACGACGGCGTGTCCAGGCAGCCAATGAGATTCATGAGAGTGGACTTGCCTGACCCGGAGGGGCCCATGATGGCCACGTACTCGCCCTTCTCGACGCCCAGACTCACTCCGTCCAGGGCGCGCACCTGCACCGCGCCCATGTCGTACACCTTGACCAGGTCGCGGATTTCAATCAGCACCGCTGCCCTCCTTGGTCTTCTTCTTGCGCTCCAGACGCACGGGGTCGCCGTCCTTGAGAGACCGGAGCACGCGGTACGGTCCGGTGATGACCTCCTCACCCCCGGACAGGCCCTCCTTGATCTCCACCCAGATCTCGTCGTGGACGCCGGTGGACACCCTCCGCCGCACCGCCTTGCCCTCCTCCCGGAGGTACACCACGCTGACCTCTGATTGTGTTCTATCCCCTTCTTTCCTTGTCACTTCTTTGCCGTTCTGGTCAAGCCACCGGGTCTGCACCGCCTGCTGGGGAACGCTCAGGACGTTTTCCGCGCGCTGGGTGACGATCTCGGCCTTGGCGCTCATGCCCGGCTTGACGCGGGGGTCCCACTCCTTGAGCGCCACCTTGACCTTGAAGCGAACCACATCGATCTGCTTGGCGCCCGAGGCGGCGATCTCCACCACCGTGCCGGGCATCTCCACCCCCGGCAGAGCGTCGGCGGTGACGGTGGCCGCCTGACCCACGGCCAGGGAGACCACCTCGCTCTCCGCCACGTCCACCTCGGCCACCATCTCTGAAAGATCGCCGATGACCATCAGCACCGAGCCGGCGAAGTTCATGGTGCCCATCACCGCGGTCTCGCCCTTTTCCACGTTGAGGGCGGTCACCGTGCCGTCGATGGGGGAGCGAATGGTGGTGCGCTCCAGATCATCCAGCGCCCTCTGGTAGGCCGACTGCGCCTGCCGGATGGTCTTCTCCTGGGCGCGCACGGCGATCGCCGCGGTGTCCCGGGTCAAGGCGGCGCGGTCACGCATCTCCTTGGACACCACCCCCTGCTGGTAGAGGGCCTCCACCCGGGAGAACTCCAGCTCGGCGTTGGCCAGCTCGGCGCGGGCCCGCTCCAGCGCCACCACGGTCTGGTCGTAGGCGGCCCTGGCCTGGTCGCGGGCCGCCTGATAAAGCTGCGGCTCGATCTGCAGCACCACCTGGCCGGCGCGCACGGCGTCTCCCTCCCGTACCGGCAGGGCGACGATCTCACCGATCACCTTGGACTGAATTTCTACCTTGACCTTGGGGTTGATGGTGCCCGACGCCTTCACGCGGGCGATCACGTCGCGCCGCTGCACCTTCTCCGCCTCGACCACCTGCCCACGCTCCCCGGAGGAGGCCAGCGACGCCCACACCACTGCCCCGAGCACCACCACGACGCCAACCGCGATGAGGGTTCTTTTCATCGCCGCCGCCGCTCAGAAAAGGGTGGCC
>JABRVY010000126.1:0-1544 GCA_039961755.1 Acidobacteriota bacterium
CGCCTGGGGAGGCGGGCGGGTGGCCCGGAGGCCCTTCCGCCGGAGCCGGGGAAGGTGGTACGGTACCTGCTCACGCGCGGCTTCCCGGCTTCCCTGGTGGGCCGCGCCGGGGGGAAGAACCTTGGCCATGGGATCCATTCGACCTCGGACGACTAGAGAGATCCGTCAGCAGTTTCTCGACTTCTTCGCCGGGCACGGCCACCGGGTGGTGCCCTCCTCGTCGCTGATTCCGGCGGGGGACAGCACCTTGCTGTTCGCCAACGCCGGCATGAACCAGTTCAAGGACGTCTTCCTGGGGCGGGAGGTGCGGGAGTACCGCCGCGCCGCCTCCTGTCAGAAGTGCGTACGCGCCGGGGGCAAGCACAACGACCTCGACAACGTGGGGTACACCGCCCGCCATCACACCTTCTTCGAGATGCTGGGCAACTTTTCCTTCGGCGACTACTTCAAGCGGGAGGCCATCGCCTTCGCCTGGGAGCTGATCACCGGGGTGTGGGGGTTACCGGTGGAGCGCCTGTGGTTTACCGTTTACACCGACGACGACGAGGCGGCCGACCTGTGGCGCCAGGTGGGGGCGCCGGCAGAGCGCATCCTGCGCTTCGGGGAGAAGGACAACTTCTGGGCCATGGGGGAAACGGGCCCCTGCGGCCCCTGTTCGGAAATCCATTACTACCAGGGCAAGGATCTCGCCGGCAACCGCGCGGAGCTGGTCAACGGGCCCGGCGACGACACCATCGAGATCTGGAACCTGGTGTTCATGCAGTACGACCGCGATGCGGCGGGGCAGATGCACCCCCTGCCGCGGCCCTGCGTGGATACCGGGGCGGGGCTGGAGCGGCTGGCGGCGGTCATCCAGGGGGTGGCCAGCAACTACGACACCGACGTGTTTGCCGGCATTCTCGCCCGCATCGGCGAGCTGGCGCAGCGGAAATACTCTCCCCAGGACGAGCATGCGGCGGCGTTTCGCGTCATTGCCGATCACGCCCGCGCGGCCACTTTCCTGCTCGCCGACGGCGTCGTGCCCTCCAACGAGGGGCGCGGCTACGTGCTGCGGCGCATCGTGCGCCGGGCGCTGCGCTACGGGCGGACGCTGGGGTTCGACGGCGTGTTTCTGGCCGACGTGGTGCCGGCGGTGGTGGCGGAGATGGCCGACGCCTATCCCGAGCTGGCCGAGCGCCAGAGGGTCGTGGATGAGCTGCTGCGCGCCGAGGAGTCGCGCTTTGCGCGCACCCTCAACATCGGCACCGACTACCTGGGGCGGGAGCTGCGCCGGCTGAAGGCGACGGGCGAGACGACCCTGGCCGGGGAGGCGGCCTTCCACCTTTACGAGACCCACGGGGTGCCCCTGGACATCATGGAGGAAATTGCTCAGGAGGAGGGGGTCAGCGTCGACCGGGCGGGCTTCGAGGCGGCTCTCGAGGCGGCGCGGGTGCGCGGCCAGGAGGGGTGGAAGGGAGACCTGCTGGCCCGCCACCGGCAGGAGTACGAGGCGCTGGTGGCCCGCGGGGTGGGCAGCGAGTTCGCCGGGCACGACGCCTTCACCG
>JABRVY010000127.1:0-12177 GCA_039961755.1 Acidobacteriota bacterium
CGCCGCGGTGCAGCCGAGGAGAGCGGGAGCGGGGGCAGTTCCCACGGGCTGGAGAATCGCCCCCCAGCGCAGGGCGCGGAGGGCGTACGAGAGCAGGGAGAAGCCAGCGGCGGCGGCAACCCAGCCGAGCTGCACCCGCTTGAGCGTCTCGGCCACCTGGGCGAGCGGTGCCTGCCAGAGGAAGAACGCCAGCAACGCCAGGGCCAGAAGAGAGGTGAGCACCACCTGCAGCGGCGACAGGCGGGACGCCGAGGGGGCCGGCGCCGGCACGCTACCCAGCGGCGCGTCGAGCGCCTTTTTCCCTGCCAGCACGCCGGCTCCGCCCTCCTTCGGCACGGGGTTAGGGTAGTATCCTCGAGCAATGAGGGCAACCTCGCCGCTGCTCGCCTTTGTCCATCCGGATTGCGCCGGGCATCAGCCCATCTGGGGCCACCCGGAAAGACCGGAGCGTCTGGCGGCCGCCCGGGAAGGGGCGCGGCGCGCCGGGGCGCGGGAGGCAGAAATCGATATCGATGACGCCCGCACCCTGGCGGCAGTGGCGCGCGTCCACGATCCAGATCTGGCTCGCCGGCTGCACTTCGCCTGCCGCGGCACCACCCCTGCCACCTTCGACTGCGCCGACAACTCCATCAGCGCTGGCACCTACGACGCCGCGCTGGGGGCGGTGCGTGCCACCCTGGCGGGGGTCGACGCCGTGTTGACGGGCCAGGCGCGCTGCGCCTGGGTGGGGGTGCGTCCTCCCGGGCACCACGCCTTGCACCTGCGCGCCATGGGGTTCTGCTTTTTCAACAACGCGGCCATCGCCGCCGAGGAGTTGCGGGCACGGGGCGCCGCCTCGGTGGCGGTGGTGGATTTCGACGTTCACCACGGTAACGGCACCCAGGATCACTTCTTTGCCCGCAGCGACGTGTTCTTCCTTTCGGTGCACCGCTATCCGTTCTATCCCGGCAGCGGTGCCGGCGACGAGATCGGTGGTGGCGCGGGGAGAGGGTTCACCCGCAACTACCCCCTCGCCGCGGGAGCGGGGGATGACATTTACGTCGGAGCCGTCGAGGCGGGCCTCGAGGATGTGATGCAGGTCACTTGTCCGGACGCCTGGGTGGTGTCGGCAGGCTTCGATGCCCACGCCGCCGATCCCCTCGGGGGGATGAACGTGTCGTCCAACGGCTTCGAGCGCATCGGCACGCTGATCGCGTCAGTCGCGGCTGGAAAGCCGATTGTGGCTGTGCTGGAAGGGGGGTATCAGGTGACCGCGCTGACAGAATCGGTGCACGCTTTTCTCAACGGCCTGGTTGGGAGCGGTAGGGCTTGACTTTTCCGGAACCCGCCTCTATGTTTCAAGCAACGAGGCGTGCTTTTTTGAGGCCAGAATCGTTTGGAGGACGGGATGCATAGAAACCACGGCACCGCGGTTGCCATTCTTGTGTCCATGCTAGTGGCGAGCCTCGCCGTTGCCGGCGGCATTACTCGGCGGGGTAGCGCAGCACCGACGATCCAGACGACGTTCGGGATCGAGTCTCCGGCGCCCAACGAAACTGTCTCGGGAATCGTCACGGTCAAGGGTTTCCTCCTGGACCGGCGTGCCGTCTCGTCGATTACCCTTCTCATCGACGGTACCCCGCTCCATGATGCCGACCTCAATCAGGCGAGGCCCGACGTCCGCTGGAAATACCCCGGGTATCAGGGGGAGCCGTTTCCCATCGAACCGGGCTTCAGGACCTCGTTCCTCGCCTCCAACTTCAGCAATGGCCCGCACACCCTGGCGGTGCGGGTGCGCCTGGCCAGCGGCGAGTCGCTGGTGGTCGGCGAGCGCACGATCTACGTGGACAACAGCCGCAATCAGGCGCCCATCGGTGAACTCGACAGCCCCCGCGATCCGGGCGCCTACGGTGCTCACGATCAGATTTCCGGAGTATTCCCCATCGTCGGCTGGGCGCTTGACGACACCGGGATCCGCAAACGCAGCACCCCTGCCGGTTGCAATCCGTCGACCGACAAGGACTGTCTCATCCTCGCCGACATCGATGTCATGGTGGATAACACGGTGGTAGCCCAGGCGATGTATCCGCTGCCCCGGCCGGATGTGGCCAACGCCTACCCCGACGTGGTGGGCGCGTACAACTCCGGCTTTACCATGCACCTCGACACCACTCGCTTCACCAACGGTTTCCACACCATCTCGGTGCGCGCCTGGGACACCCAGGGCGCCAGCCGGATCCTGGGTGAGCGGCGGGTGTGGATCGAGAACAACTACGGCTCCATCGGTCCTTTTGGCCGGATCGACTGGCCAATGTCCAACGGCCACTTCTTCTCCTGCAACTGCAGCGCGCCGCCGCCGATCTCGGGGGTGGAGTACGATCCAGAACACCACCTGGATTGGGTCACCGGCTGGGTCATCGATCAGAACGACAACTGGCAATACCAGGGCATCGTGGATGTCGAGTTGTACTTGAATAACGTGTTGGTCAAACGGCACGCTCGCGATTGCGGGTCACTGGGTACTTCGGTCCCCTCGGGGTGGCAGAACGTCGTCGCCAACTGTTACGGGTTGTGGGAACGACCGGATATCATGTATCTGTACCCGCAGTTCTTGTGGGACGCCAAGTACTCGCAGTTCTTCTTCGTCGTGGATACCGAGTACTGGCTCCACGTGGGTGTGCTCCGCCAGGGCCTCAACATCCTGGACGTGCGGGTGCGCACCAAGGATCCGCTGCGCCAGCCGGTGCAGATTGACCGCATCCCCATCATCGTGGAGTGCAACACCAACGTGGACTACCCGGCCTACGGGGATCTCGAGCGACCCCAGCCGATGCGGGACATGCGCGGGATGGAGCTGCTCAAGGGGTGGGTGGTGGACTTCAACTGGGTGACGCAGTTGAAGGTGTGGGTGGATGGTCATCTCGATGGCGTGCTGTCGGAGTACAGCGGCAAGCTGCGCATGTTGCGCATGGATGTGGAGCTTCGCTACCCCTGGCTTCCGTACCCGCACTCCCGGTATAACGGCTTCGAATACGGGCTGGACACCACCAAGTACACCGATGGGGTACACACCCTGATCTTGGAGGCGGTCGATCGGGCCGGCAACTCCACCTACTGGGTGCAGAGGCCCGTCCGGTTCGATAACCACAACTGAGCAGGCACCCGGCTGAAATCTCTGCCGCCCCGGGGAAGCCCCCGGGGCGGTGGTCATTCTGGCTGGCGTGCCCTACCATGCCGGCAACAGCGGGAGCTGCGGCCGGCCTCGGGAAGGCACACGGCGCGTCGGAGGGAGCAGCGATGCAGGCGCTGGTCATGCGGAATCACGGTGGCACCGAACAACTCACCCTCGCCGAGGTCCCTCGCCCCCGCCCCGGGGCCGGTGAGGTGCTGGTGGAGGTGCGGGCGGCGGCGTTGAACCATCTCGACCTGTTCGTTCTCGCCGGCTTGCCCGGCCTGCGGTTGGAGATGCCGCACATCGGGGGCGCTGATGGCGCGGGGGTGATTGCCGAGGTTGGAGAGGGAGTGAACGGCTGGCGGGTGGGCGACGAGGTGGTGTTCAACCCCGGCCTGTGGTGCGGGCAGTGCGAGTTTTGCCGCCGGGGGGAGGAGTCCCTCTGTGTGAATTACGGCATCCTCGGCGAACACTGCGCCGGGACCTTCGCCGAGTTCGTGAAAGTGCCGGCAGTGTCGCTGGCCCGCCGGCCGGCTCATCTGAGCTGGCCCGAGGCGGCGGCCTTTCCCCTCACCTTCCTGACGGCGTGGCGGATGCTGGTGACGCGGGCGCGCCTGGCCGCCGGGGAAACCGTCCTGATTCACGGGATCGGGGGCGGGGTGGCGCTGGCGGCTCTCGCTCTGGCAGTTCGCCTCGGGGCGGAGGTCATCGTGACCTCGGGGAGCGAGGAGAAGCTCCAGCGCGCCAGGGAGATGGGTGCGAAGGCGACGATCAACTACGCCACCCAGGACGTGGTGCGGGAGGTCAAGGGGCTCACCGGCAAGCGGGGGGTGGACGTGGTGGTGGAAACCGCGGGTGCGGCCACCTGGATGGCATCCCTGCGCAGCGCGGCCCGGGGAGGCCGGATCGTCACCTGCGGAGCCACCACCGGCCCCAATCCGGCGGAGGAAGTTCGCCTCGTCTTCTGGAACCAGCTGTCCATCCTGGGCTCCACCATGGGCAGCGTGCGCGACTGGGAGGGGGTGGTGCGGGCCATCGACGAATGGGCCCTGCGACCCGTGGTGGATTCGGTGCTGCCGCTGGCGCAGGGGCGGGCCGCCTATGAACGGATGGCGCAGGGCGGCCAGTTTGGTAAGATCGTGCTGGCCACGGCCGCCGGCGAGGTGGCCGCCTAGGGAGCCGATCATCGAGTGAGCGAGCAGGCCATCCCGCGTGCCAGGGCACGAATCCTGGCCCGCCCCGAGCACTCCATCTCGCGTTCGCTGATTTCCGAGCCCGCGCTGCGGGTGCTGTATCGATTGCAGCGCTCCGGCTTCACCGCCTATCTGGTGGGGGGAGCGGTGCGGGACCTGTTGCTGGGGCGCACCCCCAAGGACTTCGACGTCGGGACCAACGCGCGGCCGCAGCAGGTGCGGCGCCTGTTCCACAACTGCCGGCTGATCGGCCGGCGCTTTCGGCTGGCCCACGTCCGTTTCGCCGACGAGATCGTGGAGGTGGCGACCTTCAGGCGATCCCCGGAGGCGCCGGAGCTGCACGAGGACCTCCCCGAGGACGTACTCGCTCCGGTGTTCGAGGCGGAGGAGTACGGTACCCCCGAAGAGGACGCCTGGCGCCGCGACTTCACCATCAACGCCCTGTTCTACAACATCGCCGACTTCAGCGTGATCGACTACGTGGGCGGGATCGAGGACCTTGAGCGGGGGGTGGTGCGCTCCATCGGCCCGCCGGCCGTGCGCTTCGCCGAGGATCCCGTGCGCATGATGCGGGCGGTGGAGTACGCCGCCCGGCTAGGGTTCGAGATCGAAGCCGAGACGCTCGCGGCGCTGCGGGCCATGCCCGGCGAGCTGCGTCGCGCGGCGCCCGCCCGGATCGCCTACGAGCTGGTGGAAAGCCTTCATGGTCCCCATGCTCTGGAAGTGCTGCGGGGCTGGGAGGAGCACGGGCTGCTGCCGGAGATCTTCCCGGAAATCGCTGCCACGCTGGCGGGCCAACGCGGCGCCCTGCTGTGGGATCTGTTGGGCCATGCCGCGGTGGCGGCGCGGC
Source organism: Acidobacteriota bacterium (assembly GCA_039961755.1). Lineage (GTDB taxonomy): Bacteria > Acidobacteriota > Thermoanaerobaculia > Thermoanaerobaculales > Thermoanaerobaculaceae > CALEVZ01. Next base: position 5,195 of record JABRVY010000127.1, read on the forward strand.
AGGGCGCCCCCCTGCGCGATGAGACCCTGGTGGGTGCGTTGCTGCTTCCGAGCTTCCTGGACGCCGCCTGGGAGAACGGCGGGATCCGACGACACGACCTCGAGGCCACGGTGCGGGAGGTGGTGGATCCCCCGGCGACGCGCCTGTCGCTGTCCAACCACCGGGCGCACATCCTGCGGTCGGCCCTCTTCCTGCTCTCCCGCCTGCTGGCGCCGCCGCCCTCGGCCAAGATCGTCGTGCGCTCCCTCCGGCAGGAGGGGTTTCCGGTGGCGCGGCAGCTGGCTGGCCTGCTCTCCCTGGCCACCGGCCAGCACGGCCAGGCGCTGGCCCTGTGGGACGAGGCAGCCAGCCGCGTGGAGCAGGGGTTGCCGCCGGTGGTGAGCCCGGCGCCCGCCCCCTCCGGCGGTCGGCGGCGCCGGCGGCGGCGTCGCCGCCGGGAGGGGACATGAGCGACGATGTGTCCCGCAGGATCGAGGAGCTGCGCCGGGAGATCCGGCGCCACGAATACCTCTATTACGTGCTGGCGCAGCCGGAGATCTCCGATCGGGAGTTCGATCGCCTGATGGCCGAGCTGGTCCGCCTGGAGGCGCAGTACCCGGAGCTCGTCACTCCCGACTCCCCTACCCAGCGGGTGGGGGGCGAGCCGCTGGACGGTCTGGCACAGGTGGAGCACACCCTGCCCATGATGTCGCTGGACAACTCTTACGATGAGGGAGACCTGGCCGACTGGTACGGGCGGGTGACGCGCGGGCTGGGGCGGCAGCCGGACGGGCTGGTGGCGGAGCTGAAGATCGATGGCGTTTCCCTGGCCCTCATCTACGAGGAGGGGGAGATGGTGCGGGCGGTGACCCGGGGCAACGGCCTGGTGGGGGACGACGTGACCGCCAACGCTCGCACCATCCGGCTGCTGCCGCTGCGGCTGGAGGGGGCGCCGCCGCTGCTCGAGGTGCGGGGAGAGGTGTTCATGTCCCGCGAGGCCTTCAACGCCATCAACCGGGCCCGCCGGGAGGAGGGTGAGGAGGAGTTTGCCAACCCGCGCAACGCCGCCGCCGGATCCCTGCGCCTGCTGGATCCGCGGGAGTGTGCCCGCCGGCGGCTGTCCTTTGTCGCCTACCAGGTGGCGCGGGCCGAAGGCTTGCACCTCGAACGCCACTCCCAGGCCCTGGAGACCCTCGCCCGCTGGGGTCTGCCGGTCAACCCCGGGTGGCGGCGCTGCCGCACCCTGGGCGAGATCCATGAGTTCATCGAGGAATGGGGTGGCAAGCGGGCCCGACTGCCCTTCGACATCGACGGCGTGGTGATCAAGGTGGATCTCCTGGAGGACCAGGCGATCTTGGGTGCCACCAGCAAGTTCCCCCGCTGGGCAGTGGCCTACAAGTATCCGCCGGAAGGGGTGACGACGAGGGTGGTGGGAATCACCGTGCAGGTGGGCCGGACGGGGGCACTGACGCCGGTGGCCGAGCTGGAGCCGGTACGCCTGGCCGGCACCACGGTGGCCCGGGCCACCCTGCACAACGCCGACGAAGTGGCGCGGCTGGATGTGCGAGTGGGGGACGAGGTGTGGGTGGCCAAGGGCGGGGACGTGATTCCCAAGGTGGTGGCGGTGAACCGGGCGCGGCGGCCGGCGGATGCCCGGGAGTTCCGCATGCCCGAGGCGTGCCCGGCCTGCGGCACGCCCGTGGAGCGCGAGGCCGGGGAGGTGGTGGTGCGCTGTCCCAATCGGCGCTGCCCCGGTGTGCGCCGGCAGCAACTCCGCCACTTCGTCTCTCGGGCGGGCATGGACATCGAGGGCCTGGGCTCCCGGCTCATCGACCAGCTGCTGGCCGCCGGACTGATCACCGACCCCGCCTCGCTGTGGGATCTCGATCCCCGGCAGCTGGCGCAGCTCCCCGGGTGGGGCGAGGTGTCGGCGGCGAACCTCCTCGCCCAGCTGGAGGCGGCCAGGGGTCGGCCGTTGTGGCGCCTGCTGGTGGCGCTGGGCATCCGCCACGTGGGAGAGCGGGCGGCACGCCTGCTTGCCAGGCGTTTCGGATCGCTCCAGGCGCTCGCCGCCGCGAGCCGGGAGGACCTGGCCCAGGTCACTGGCATCGGGCCGGTGATCGCCTCCAGCGTCGTCAGCTATTTTCGCGACCCGGAAAACTGCGAGCTGCTGGCGCGGCTGCGCCAGCGGGGAATCGACCCGGTGGAGGCGGGAGTGATGCAGCCGCCGGAGGGGGGCCCCCTGGCTGGGCTGACCTTCGTGCTCACCGGCACGCTATCCCGACCGCGGGAGGCGGTGGCGGGGCTGCTCGAGGCGGCGGGGGCCAAGGTGACCGACAGCGTGTCGCGGCGGACGTCCTTCCTGGTGCGCGGGGAGCAACCCGGGTCGAAGGTGGAGCGGGCGCAACTGCTGGGTGTACCCGTGCTGGACGAGGAAGGGCTGGTGGCGTTGCTGCGCGAGAAGGGGGTCAGCTGGTGACGAACAGGGCGCGTGTCCTGGTGGTGGACGACGACGACGGCTCACGGGGCGCCATGGCGGCGGCCCTGCGGCGCATGGGGCACGAGGTGGTCGAGTGCGACGGCGGGGAGGGGGCGATCGAGGTCCTGGAGCGGGGCGACGAGGTGGCGGTGGTTATCACCGACGTGCGCATGCCCGGCATGGACGGCTACGAGTTGCTGCGCCAGGTGCGGCGGCGGCAGCCGGAGTTGCCCGTCCTGATGGTGACGGCCTTCGCTGACGTGGATGGAGTGCGCCGGGCATGGCAGGATGGGGCCAATGACTACCTGACCAAACCCATCAATCTGCAGGAGTTGCGCTCCCGAGTGGAGGGCCAGCTGGAGCGCCGGTCGCTCAAGGCCCAGGCGCGAGAGTTGCAGGAGCGGCTGGACCAGGTGGTGGGGTGGCGCGGCATCATCGGTAGCTCACCGGCGATGCAGCGGGTCTTCGAGCGGGTGCGGGTGGTGGCCCCCGCGCCCACGACGGTGCTCATCGTGGGCGAGTCCGGTTCCGGCAAGGAGTTGATCGCCAACGCTATCCATCAACACTCGCCGCGCGCGGGGCGCCGCTTCGTGGCCTTGAACTGCGGCGCCATTCCCGGCGAGATCCTCGAGGCGGAACTCTTCGGCCACGAGCGGGGGGCGTTCACCGGGGCGCACCAGCGGCGCATCGGCAAGATCGAGGCGGCCGACGGCGGGACACTGCTGCTGGACGAGATCTCTGAGCTTTCCCCCGACTTGCAGGTCAAGCTGCTGCGGGTTCTGGAGGAGCGGCACATCACCCGGGTGGGCGGTAACGAGGACATCCCGGTGGATTTCCGCCTACTGGCGGCCACCAACCGCAACCTGGAGGAGGAGGTGGAGAGGGGCCGTTTCCGCCGCGACCTCTACTACCGCCTCAAGGTGGTCACCGTCGAACTCCCGCCCTTGCGTCGCCGGCCCGAGGATATCCCTCTTCTGGTGAATCACTTCATCGCCATGTTCAACGAGCGACTGGGGCGCCAGGTGCAGCGGGTAACGCCGGCCGCCCTGGCGGCGTTGAAGCGCCATCCCTGGCCCGGCAACGTGCGGGAGCTGCGCAACGTGGTGGAAAACATGGTGCTCTTCGCCACCGGGCCGGAGGTGGGGATCGAGGATCTGCCGGAGGAGTATCGAGCTCCCGAGCAGCTGGCGGTGAAGAGCGGCGAATCCCCCTCGGAGTGGGCTCCCCGGCGCATGGAGGAGATCGAACGGGAGGCCATCTTGCGCACCCTGGCGTACACTGGCGGGCACCGAGCCAGGGCAGCACAGCTGCTGGACATCGGCCTGCGCACGTTGCAGCGCAAGCTCAAGGAGTACGGGGTGGTGGGAAGCGCCGCCGACGACGAGCCGTAACTGGGAGGCTATCATGGACATACCTCAGGATGTCTTCGTCTATTCGCAGATCCTCGGCCTGTCCGGGACCCAGGGAACGCTGATCGCGATCCGCCCGGAGGGGTATTACGAACTTCGTCTCATCAGCAAGGGCAGGCCGCATGTGGCTCTGTTGCCGATCGCCCAGACCGGCCTGGTGGCGGCGGAGCCCGAGCCGGACATCGCTATGGAGTCGGCGATTGAACGGTAACGCCGGCGGCATCGCCGGCGGTCGGGAAGCCGGCGTCCGCCAGGATGGAGGCGTGGTCGAAGGCCAGGCGAACGCCGGTGAGGTCGGAAAACCACCGGGCCTCGGCGGCGTCATCCCCGCCCTCCGGTGCGCCGCCGCGGGGACGACAGAGAAACACCACCGAAACGGTGTGAAAGCGCGGGTCCCGGCGCGGGTCCGAGTAGACGCCCACGAGCTCCACGATGTCCACCTCGAGGCCGGTTTCCTCCCGCGCCTCGCGAATGCAGGCGTCGGCCACGCTCTCGCCCACCTCGACGAACCCGCCGGGCAGCGCCCAGTGCCCGGCAAAGGGGTCGCGCCCCCGCCGGATGAGCAACACCCCTAGCAGGGGATCGACGATCAGGGCGTCGACGGTGAGTACGGGCGTCCTCGGGACGGGCATGGGCGGTCCTCCCCGAAGCATGGTACCGCCTCACCCGGGAGGGTAGCCGGCCGGAGGGCCAGGCTCGGCCAGCCGCGGCGAGCAGACGAGGCGGAGCTTGTGCGTCAACGAGGAGGTGGCGACACCTGGATTCTCCGCGATACACCACTGCAGATCGCAAGTTTCCGAGACCGTGGGCAGATCGCAGCGGGCAGCGAAAGGGAAGACGGTGATGCCCCGGTGGGTGATGGAGTGGGCCAGCGGCTCGACGGGGGTGAGCTGAACCCCCAGACCGAGGGAGTGCAGCAGCGCCGCGGCCGCCGTCTCGGGCTCCTGACTGTCCACCAGCTCCCGGATGGGGGGCAACCAGAGGCCACCCAGGAACTGCCCCTCGTCGCGGCGATGCAGCAGGACGCGTCCGTCACGGCGCACCAGCCAGAGGGCAGCCCAGCGGTGGGCTTGGCGCTGACGACGCGGGCGGGGGAGGGGATAGCGGTCGGCGGCGTCGCTGGCGTGGGCGACGCACGTCGCCGCCAGGGGGCAGTGACCGCACGACGGACCCCTGGGCCGGCAGATGCGGGCGCCCAGCTCCATGAGGGCTTCGAAGGTCGCGGGGGTCGGCGCGTCGCGGTGGAGCGCCCGCGCCCAGCGCTCCGCCTCGCGCCGGAGGCGCACGCTGCCCGTGGGGGCGTCGAGGGCCAGCACGCGGGCGGCCACGCGGGTGACGTTGCCGTCCACCGGCGGATCGCTGCCGCCGAAGGAAAACGCGGCCAGGGCGGCGGCGGTGTAGGGACCGAGGCCGGGGAGGGCCTGCAGCTCCTCGCGGGTGTGAGGCCAGGCCCCGGCGGCCTGGACGGCCCGTGCGGTGGCGTGGAGGGCGCGGGCCCGGCGGTAGTACCCCAGGCCACTCCAGGCGGCCAGCACCTCGGCTTCTGCCGCCTCCGCCAGCGCCGCGAGGGTGGGGAACTTCTCCACAAAGCCCCGGAAAAGAGGCGCCACCCGCTGCACCTGGGTTTGTTGCAGCATCACCTCGGAGAGCAGCACCAGGTAGGGGTCGCGGGGAAAGGGCGTGCGCCACGGCAGCTGGCGCTGATGGGTCTCGAACCAGCGCAGCAGCAGACCTCCCGGCCGAAGCATCGTGACAGTGTAGGTTACCCGGTGGCTGGCAACGGTGGCCGGGAGTTTCCCCGGGCGGGCCGGGTGAAAGGCTACAATACCGCGATGGCAGGGCAGGACGAGGTCGTTTGCGCGGCGTGCGGCGGCAGCGGGTGGCGGATCGAGCGGCGCGAGGGGTATGAGTTTGCCTCCCCTTGCCCGTGCCGCGGCCAGCGGGAGCCGGAAAGGCTCCTGCGCGCCGCCGGGATTCCCGAGCGGTACCTGCACTGCACGGTGGAGTCGTTCGAGCTGTGGGACCCGGGGAATCCCTCCCTGGGGCGAGCCAGGAAGCTGACCCAGGAGTTCATTGACGAGTTCCCCGCCCGCCAGCGCGGCTTGCTGTACTACGGCAACTCGGGGACAGGGAAGACCCACCTGGCGGTGGCGGCGCTGCGCGAGCTGATCCTCCACAAGGGGGTGCGTGGGCGTTATGTCAACCTCTTGGAGCTGGTGCAGCGCCTGATGATGGCCTTCGACGCCGGGGGGGCGGCCCGCCAGGATCTTCTCGAGCCGGTCATCGAGGCCGACGTCCTGGTGCTGGACGAGCTGGGCGCCGGCAAGGTGACCCCCTGGGTACTGGATCTCCTTTATTATGTCATCAACTCCCGCTACATGAGCCAGCGCCTCACCCTGTGCACCACCAACTACAAGGACGGCGCCGCGGCGGAGGCGGATTTGCCCCCGGACCTGACGGTCAACCAGTACCGCGCCGCCATCATGGCGCGGGAGACGCTGGCGGACCGCATCGGCGTTCCTCTGCGCTCGCGTCTGTATGAGATGTGCGAGGAGATCTGGCTGCAGGGGCGCGACTACCGTCAGGCCAGAGTGGTGCGCCAGGGGCGCCGGGCGTGAAGGTGAGGGCTACCCCTCGATTCCTGTGGGTGGGGGTCGCCGTGCTGATGCCACTGACCGTGGGTGGAGGGCCGGGGCGCGGGGGAGCGGTCAGCGCTCAGGGGCTGCCCGAGCCGCTGCCGCCGGTGGTCACGCCAACGGCCGCCCCGCGGGCGGGCGCCGCCGAGCCGGTCGGGTTGCCGGCGGGTCAGGTGTTGCCCGCCCTGGTGCAGGAGGTGCGCGCCCGGCGCGCCGATCTGCGAGCGCCTCTGGTGCGGGTGATGCTGTCGGTACCCCAGCCGCCGGTGCTGCCGGAACCGGGGCGGCGATACGTGGTGTGGTCCGCCGGCGCGGCGGAGGTGGTGCGCGGGCCGATCAGCCTGCGGGTAGAGGGCGAGGAGAGGCCGGGCCTGCAGGCGGGGGCCTTTCGCGCCCGGGAGAACGCCGAGGCCGAGGCCGAGCGGCTGGCCCGCGCCGGCTTCGAGACCGCGGTGCGAGCCGGGGAGGGCGGGCTTTTCC
>JABRVY010000128.1:0-1535 GCA_039961755.1 Acidobacteriota bacterium
GCTGTCACTACCGCCGCGGGGCGGGCGGGGAAGAAAGGTCGCCCCGCGGCGGTAGTGACAGCTTGCCATGACCAACGCCCACCTGGCCGAGGGGCTGTTTCAGCTGGCCGAGTCCCACCCCCCGGGAGAGGAGCGGGAGGCCCTGCTGCGGGCCGCCTACGCGGTGTGGGACCACCCCAGGGAGCTGGAGGAGCTGCGGCGCCTGCCCGACACCATCCCCCTGGAGGCCCTCCCAACCGTGGCCATGCTCCACCGGGCCCGGGGGGAGGACGCCCTGGCGGCGGCGGTGGCCCGCCTGGCCGGACCCCGCCCCGGCAACGGGGCGGCCACCCGGGCGGGATTCCTGTCGGCGGCCCAGGTCACCGCCGCCCTGGCGGCCTCTCCCCTCGAACCCCGCCACCTGCGGGGGGCGGCCCACTTTCACACCCGCGCCTCCGACGGCGCCGCCACCCTGGAGGCCATGGCCCGGGCCTGCCAGCGCCGGGGAGCGGAGTGGGCGGTGGTGGCCGACCACACCCGCGGTCTGGCCTGCGTCAACGGCCTGGACGGCGAGGGGGTGGCGCTGCAGCGGCGCGCCGTGGCGGCCTGGAACCGCCGCTGCGGGGAGGAGCTCCTGCTGCTCCAGGGGCTGGAGGTGGAGATCCTGGAAAACGGCTCCCTGGACCTGCCCCGCCCCGCCCGCGGCGGGCTGCTCCTCATCGCCGCCGTCCACACCGGCCTGGAGGAGACCCGCGACCAGACCCCCCGGCTGCTGCGCGCCCTCGAGGAGCCGGGGGTGTGGGCCCTGGCTCACCCCCGGGGGCGGCTGTTCGCCCGCCGGGGCGGGGTGCGGGCCAACTGGGAGGTGGTCTTCGCCGCCGCGGCCGCCGCCGGGGTGCTGGTGGAGATCAACGGCTTTCCCCGCCGGCAGGACCTGGACCCCACCCTCACCCGCCTGGCCGGGGAGGCGGGGTGCCGCTTCCTGCTGGCCTCCGACGCCCACCACCCCCGCCACCTGCGCTTCGAGGAGTGGGGGGTGGCCATCGCCGCCCGGGCCGGCCTGCCGGCCGACCGCATCGTCAACTTCGCCCCCCGCCACCGCCTCGGCGAGTGGGGCGTCGCCACGGCGGGGTGAGCGTCGCCCCCGCGCGCGTCGCCGCCGCGCGCGTCGGCGCCGCCTCGGCCCGCCAGCCGGCGACCCCGGCGGGCGCGGTGAGGCGCGGTCCGTCTCCTGGGTAGTCCGCCGCCTCTCATTCATCCGGGAAGGAGAAGGGACCATGGAGTGACTGTCGCCCGTCGCACACTCATCTTCCCCGCCATCAGCGTCCTCGTGCTGGTCGCCAGCATCCGCCGCTCCTCGGTCTCGGGCTTGGGTGCGCCCACCATGCTCGGAGCTGTCGCTCTCCTGGCCGCTTTAGGTTTTCCCCTCGCCGCGGCGGGCGCGGTGGTGGCGGGTGAAAGAGAGCTGCAGTTTCTCGCCGCGACGTTGGGGGGGATGCTCGCGGGGGTGGCGCTGCTGTGGGTCGTCGTGCCGTCCTTCTGGCGCCCGCGCGCCG
>JABRVY010000129.1:0-1039 GCA_039961755.1 Acidobacteriota bacterium
GCGGATCACCTCGGCCACGAAGCGCACCACCCGCGCCGCTCCCTGCGGGGTGGCGTGCCCCACCGTGTCGGCCACGCACACCCGCCGGGCCCCCGCGCGCACGGCCACGCCGACGATGCGCCGCAGATCGTCGGGGTGGGAGCGGGTGGTGTCCTCGGTCACGAACGTCACCGGCGCCCCGTGGGCCACCGCCGTGCGCACGCAGCGCTCGGCCCGCCGCAGCACGTCATCGAGGGTCCACCCCTCGACGAAGAAGCGAATCGGGGAGGCACCCACGAACAGGGCAATTTCCACCGGCGCGCCGGTGTGGTAGGCGATTTCCAGGATGGGGACGATGTCGCTCTCGGTGGTGCGGGCGGCGCAGTTGGGGGCGATGGGCAGGCGGGCGGTGACGATCTCCTGCACCAGGGCGCGGGCATCGGCGGCGGCCCGCTCCCCCGCCCCGGGCAGGCCCACGTCCGCGGAGGTGATTCCCAGCGCCGCGGCCAGGTGGAGGAACTCGATCTTTTCTGCCAGCGTGGGGTTCTTCACCGAGGGGCTCTGCAGGCCGTCACGCAGCGTCTCGTCGTCGAACGACAGCGGCCGGGGAGGAGAAAGCGCCTCCCCCCCGGCGTTCCAGTCGTGGATCAGGTGTGCGCCATCAACCATCGCCGCCTGCGGCTCGCCCTCAGCCGTCCTGCGTGGGTAGCACCGGAACCGCCTGGAGCACCTCGGGGTTGGCCGCGGAGGCCAGGCTCCCCGGGTCCTCGCCGGCCAGCACGCGGCGAAGAGCGCCGCGCAGAATCTTACCCGATCGCGTCACCGGCAGGGCCGGCACCCACACCACCATGGCGGGCCGCAGGGAGGACCCCAGGGCGGCGGCCACATGGTCGGCCACCTGCCGATCCAGCTCCGGCGAGGGCGGCGACTCCGTCCGGGGCACCGCCACCAGCACCAGCCGCATCCCCTTGACGGCATCTGGCAACCCCACCGCCGCCGCCTCCCGCACCGCGGGGTGGGTGATGGCGGCGGCGGTGGGGTTGCCAGATGCCGTCAAGGG
>JABRVY010000130.1:0-2343 GCA_039961755.1 Acidobacteriota bacterium
CCCGCGAGGAGGTTAGGCTTGGAGACGTCTCTGCGTCGGTCGGCGCGCCGCCCGCCTGCGCCCCCGTCGCCTCGCCCGCCGGGTCGATTGGCCGGCGGGGATCAGCGCACGAGGAAGTGGGACCGGTTCTCTCCACCTCCCTCGATTCGCGGTACACTTCGACAAGTATCACGGCGGGCCCGGAGGGGGTGTAACCAGATGTCACACTGGGAGCGGGCAAGATCGTACAAAGGACCGGCACCTCCAAGAGGCAGAGACAGAAAACTCTATGCTGCTGTGTCTTGCAAGGCTGGCACGTGGTGTGCAACAGAGGAGGTCGCGATGGAGTCTTCCAGGTCTCGTGCGCGCGGCTTTACCCTGCTGGAAGCGCTGGTGGTGGTGGCGCTGCTGGGGATCGCGGTGACCATCGTCGCCGGCACGCTGCAGAACACCTACCAGAAGATGCGCCTGGAGACGGCGGTCAACAACATCGACTCGCTGCTGGAGTCGGCCCACGCGGCCATGGTCAGCACCCAGGCGGAGGTGTTCTTCGGTCTGGTTGCGGGTCCTCCATTTCGGCTGCGCGTGGCCCGCGACGCCGCCCTGTCGAACGTCATCGAGGAGTACGTGGTGCCCGACTACGTGAACTTCTCCATGGGGGTACTGGGGGCCGTGGACACCAACTGGCCGGCGGCGGCCTCCAACGGGCCGTGGCGGCTGCGGCTGGACACCTTCGGACGCACCACCACCGTGACCGGGGCGCCGGTGACCGCCGTGCAGACGCTGACGGTCACCCACCGGGACGTGGTGACCGGGCGGCTCAAGCCGCGCCTGCGCTACGAAGTGCGCGTCTATCCCTTGTGGCGGGTGGATGTGGGCAAGGAGGTGATGGAATGAGGCGCAGCGACGACGCCACCGCGCCTCGCCGTCGCGGCGAGGCCGGGATGAGCCTGGTGGAAGTTCTGGTGGCGTTCTTTCTCCTGCTGGTGATTTCTCTGTCAGTGCTGGAGATGTTCACCCTGGCCTACGCCGTGAACATGGGCTCCGAGGCGCGCACGGATCTCACCTACCGGGCCCAGCGGGTGGGCGAGGCGATTCGCTGGATCTACAGCCTCCAGGACGCGAATCCGACGCTGTTCGATACGGCCAAGGCCAACTCCGGGGTTGACCTGGCGGCCCTGACTCCTGGCACCAAGGTGACCCTACCCACCTCCCCGGCAGCCACCACCTGGGCGTTCTGGGGACCGGCCGGGATCAACGTGGTAGAAGAGGACGCCCGCTTCGTGCTGCACTACACCGTCCAGCCGGGCGGTGCGGCGGGGCGCTGGCGGGTGGTGGTGGGAGCGGATCCCCGCGGCGAGGGGCGGCGCTATCTGGGCAGCGTATCGGCGGCAAAGGCGGTGAGGTATGTGGCGGTCATCCCGTAGGCGGCAGGCCGGCTTCGGCCTCGTGGAGATGTTGGTGGTGGTGGTCACCCTGACCATCATCCTGGTGCTCACCGGGCAGCTGGTCTTCGCCATGCGCCGCTCGGCGCTGCAGCAGCAGTACGCCGTCGACGCCCGGCAAACGGCGCGCGGCGCCGCCGACTACGTCACCTTCATGCTGCGCGGCGCCATGGATCCACCCTTCGAGAACGCCGGTTCGGTGGCCCTGCTGGTGAACGCCTCGTGGGGAGGGACCAACACGCAGCTCACCTACGACAACGTCACCGACGCCAACCTCGCCGATGTGGGCACCGACATCATCACGTTTGCCCGCTTCCACGAGGGCACCACCGTCACTCCGGTGCGCGTGCAGGGTGGGGAAGATGCCGGCGGCGTGTGGTGGTGGGCGTTCGACGGCGGCTGCCGCCTCCCCGGCACCGAGGCCGAAAAGGAAGCCGCCAGCATGGCTCTCTTCAAGCAGTTGACCGGGTTCACCAGCGACACAAGCCCGAGTGAGTTGCTGCTGGTCCTCGACGATGCTGGCCAGGCCGCCGTCTACCAGATCTGCTCCTACACCAGCGCCCACTGCTCCATGACGCTGCCCTGCGACCAGGCCTGCGTCGTCGTCCAGGCGGACAGCAATTGCACCGGCGGCATCATCCCCGTGGGCGGCTATGCGGGCATGACGAACCCCCGGTTGATCATCGGGTTGCGCTACGCCACCCTGCGCGTCAAGGGGGGGTGGTTGCAACAGAAAGATGGTCTCCTCGATCCGGCCAACCCGGACGACGGCTTCGTCCCCATCCTGCCCAACGTGGAGGACTTGCAGTTTGCTTACATCTTCAATCAGGAAGTGGGCGGGGGTGGGATGGGAGACGTCATCTGGAACAACGACCCCACCCACACCCTCAGCGGAGGGGTTCCCACCGCCGCCCAGGCC
>JABRVY010000131.1:0-1354 GCA_039961755.1 Acidobacteriota bacterium
GCGGTGGTGGCCCACCGCCAGCTCCGAGCACATCCACTGGATGATGCGGTTCACGTCCGCCCGGGTGGCGGCGTGCTCCAAAAACGGCTCATACTTCGCCCGCATGGCGGCCCAGTCGGCGCCGTGGAAGTTGGGGTCGTAGAAGTAGTCGCGGTTGATGCGCCAGGCCTCGTGAAAGATCTGCCGCCACTCGGTCCGGGGCTCCACCCGCACAGCCACGGCGTCCAGGTCCAGCTTGCCCTTGGCGGTGTCGATCTTGCCCCTGGTCTCGGCGATCAGCCAGGTCTGCCCCTGGCGCAGCAGCACCCTGGCCCCGTCCCTGGCCAGGGCGAAGAGGTCCGCCTTCTCGGCCAGCACGGTTTCCTCTCGTTTGTCCAGGTCGAAGCGTACAAGGGCAGCTTCCCCCTGGCGGGAAAAGCGGCTGGCGCCACCGGTGGAGCGGCGGTAGAAGAGCTGGCCCCTGGCCCCCGGCTGCAGGTCGGTGAAGAGGGCGCCCTTGACCGGAAGGGGCAGGATGCGCTGGGCAATCCCCTCCAGGTCCACCACCACGCGGACTTCCTCCGGCCTGGCGGTGCTTCCTTTCAGGTCCTTATTTCCCTTGTCTTTATCCTCGGAACGGGCCGGCTTGCTCTCCCCACCAACGGCCGGTTTCTCCTCGTCCGACTGCCGGGCCAGCGGTGAGGGCTCCCCCTTGCCCAGCACCACAAGATAGAGTGTGTTGGTCATCTCCATGTCGTTGTTGGACATGGAGAACCAGTCCCGGACCGGGCCGGCGTCGGTGGAGGCGGCGAGGTACAGGTACTTCCCCGACGCGTCCCACACCGCCTCCGCCGCGTCCGCCAGGCCGTCGGTGATGGGGTAGGAGCGGTCCTCGGTCAGGGAGTACAGGCAAACCTGCTGCAGATAGGAGGGGGTGAGGCGGGTGTACGCGAGCCAGCGGGAGTCGGGGGACCAGGCGTGCTGCATGGTGTTCACCGGGCCGTAGAGGATCTCCGAAAACACCTTCCGCACCTTCCCCGTCTCCAGGTCGATCCAGTACAGGGAGCGGGAGTTGTCGATGAAGGAGAGCTTGCGCCCGTCCGGGGAGAAGCGGGGGCGCTCGTAAAAGCCCGCCCCTCCCAGCGAGTACCGCCGCACCGGGCCCTTGCCGTCCTGGGCGGCCAGGTGCAGCTCGTACTCGCCGGAGGCGTCGGAAAAGTAGGCGATGCGGGTGCCGTCGGGGGACCAGACGGGGAAGCGCTCGTGGGCCCCCGAGGTCCGGGTGAGGAACCGCGGGTCCCCCTTTTCGGCCGGCACGGTGACGATCTCCCCCCGCACCTCGAACACCGCCCGCGCCCCCGATGGGGAGACGTCC
>JABRVY010000132.1:0-4037 GCA_039961755.1 Acidobacteriota bacterium
GGGCGGGCAGCTTCTGGCGCGTGAGGATCAGCGCCGTCGGGCCGTCCCGGCGCGCCAGGGCCACCCGCCACGCCTCCCGGGTTTCGTGGGTGTCGGCCGGGCGCAGCACCACCAGGTTGGGTATGGCCCGCAGCGCTGCCAGGTGCTCCACCGGCTGGTGGGTGGGGCCGTCCTCGCCCACCGCCACCGAATCGTGGGTGAAGAGATAGATCACCGGCCGGTGCATGAGGGCGGCCAGGCGCAGCGCCGGGCGCAGGTAGTCGGCAAAGATCAGGAAGGTGGCGGCATAAGGGCGCACGCCGCCGTGCAGGCTCATGCCGTTGCAGATGGCCGCCATGGCGTGCTCGCGGATGCCGAAGTGCAGGTTGCGCCCTCCCCATAGCCCGGCCCGCACGCTCTCTTCTCCCGGCAGGCGGGAGTTGTTGGAGGGGGCGAGATCGGCAGAGCCTCCCATGAGCTCGGGCAGCACGGGAGCAAGGGCGGCGAGCACGGCTCCGGAGGCCTGGCGGGTGGCCATTCCCGCGCCCTCGGCGAAGGAGGGCAGAGCCTCCTCCCAGCCGGTGGGCAGCTCGCCCGCCAGGCGGCGCTGCCACTCGGCGGCCAGCTCGGGGTGGGCCTCGCCATACCCGCCGAGAAGCTGGCGCCAGCGCTGGTGGGCGGCGACACCGGCGGCGCTCGAGGCGGCGGCCCACCGGCGCACCTCCTCGGGGATGACGAACGGCTCGTCGATGGTCCACCCCAGGGCCCGCCGGGTGAGCCGCGCCTCCTCGGCGCCCAGGGGCGCGCCGTGGGCCTCGGCGCTGCCCTGCTTGTGGGGGCTGCCGAAGCCGATTTCGGTGCGCACCCGCACCAGCGCCGGCGCCTCCTCGCTGGCAGCGGCGGCGGCCAGGGCGGCGGCGACGGCGGCGAGGTCGTTGCCGTCCTCCACCTCGAAGGTCCTCCACCCCAGGGCGCGGAAGCGGGCGGGAACGTCCTCGGACCAGGCCAGGGAGGTCTCCCCTTCGATGGTGATGCGGTTGTCGTCCCACAGCACGACCAGGCGACCGAGCTTGAGGTGTCCCGCCAGCGCCGCCGCCTCGTGGGCCACCCCCTCCTGCAGGTCCCCGTCGGAGGCCAGCACCCAGGTACGGTGGTTGACCAGGGGGAACCCCTCGCGGTTGAAGCGCTGCGCCAGGTGGCGCTCGGCCAGGGCCATGCCGACGGCGTTGGCGAGACCCTGACCGAGCGGGCCGGTGGTGGTCTCCACCCCCGGGGTCAGCCCGTACTCGGGGTGTCCCGGGGTGCGCGACCCCCACTGACGGAACCGCCGGAGTTCGTCGATGGGCAGGTCGTAGCCGAAGAGATGCAGCAGCGCGTACAGCAGCGCCGAGCCGTGGCCGGCGGAGAGCACGAAGCGGTCCCGGTCGGGCCAGCCGGGCGCGGTGGGGTCGTGCTTCAAAAAGCGCGACCACAGCACCCACGCCATCGGCGCCGCCCCCAGGGGCAGCCCGGGGTGGCCGGAGCTGGCAGCCTCCACCTGGTCGATGGCGAGCACTCGCAGGGCGGCGACAGCGGCGGCATCCGCGGCTTCGAAGGGCCTCATCACTCCTCCCCGACGAGGTGGCATTCTCGCCCAGGCCGCCGGCGGGGGCAAGGCGCCGGTGATACAATGCCCTCCCCGCTGGCCACAGCAGGGCGGGGGAAGGAGTTGCCCATGCGAGGTTTCGGTGTCGCAGTTCTGGTGGCGCTGGCGGGCGCCGCCGCTGCCACGGCCCAGGACGCCGCTGCACGGCGAGTGGCGGTGATCGACGTCCAGCAAGTGGTGGAGTCCTCCGCCGCCGGCCGGGAGGCGCTGGCGCGCCTGAAGAAACTCAACGACGAGAAGGTGGCCGAGGGCGCCAAGATGGTGACCGAGCTCGAGGCGTTGCAGAAGCAGCTGGCGGCCCAGCGCGCGACTCTGTCCGAGGAGCGCATCAAGTCGCTGCAGAAGCAGATCGAGGACAAGCAGGTGGCGTTGGAGCGGTTCCGCGACGACGCCCAGGAGTTCCTGGATGAGGCACGGCGGAAAGAGCTGCAGGCGCTGGAGGCGCGCATCCTGCCTATCATCAATGAGATCGGTCGGGAGATGAAGCTCCATCTGATCTTCAACAAGTTCCAGTCCGGGCTGGTGTACGCCGACGATTCCGTGGACATCACCGACGAGGTATTGAAGCGCTTCAACGTGCAGGTGGCCCGGTGAGGAGTACGGCGGCCAGCGGGGCGGCGCGCGGCTAGTCCGATGCCGTCGTTTTCCTTGGCCGAGCTGGCCCGCCGCGTGGGTGGCGAGGTGGTGGGTGATGGCGGCCTCACGGTGCGGGGCGTTCGCGCCCTCGAGGACGCCGGCCCGGAGCACCTGTCCTTCTATCACAACCGCCGCTACCTGGAGGCGGCCCGGGCGTCGGCGGCCGGGGCGCTGCTGGTGGCCGACGCGACGCCGTTTCCGGGTCGCACCTTGCTGGTGCGGCGCGAGCCGTACCTGGCGCTGGCCGAGCTGCTGGAGCTGTTTCACCCCCCCGTGCGGCCGCCCGCCGGGGTCCACCCCTCGGCGGTGGTGGCGGCCTCCGCCCGCCTGGGCGAGGAGGTGAGCGTGGGTCCCCACGTGACCATCGGGGACAACGCGGTGATTGGCGAGCGCGCCGTGCTGGGAGCCGGCTGCGTGGTGGGCGACGGTGTCCAGGTGGGGGCCGACACGGTGTTGCACCCCAACGTGGTGATCGAGCCGGGGTGCCGGGTGGGGGCGCGCTGCATCCTCCACGCCGGCGTGGTCATCGGCTCGGACGGCTACGGTTTCGCCACCGTGGGGGGCGTGCACCGCAAGGTCCCCCAGGTGGGGATCGCCGTCATCGAAGACGACGTGGAGCTCGGCGCCAACTGCACCGTGGATCGCGCCACCCTGGGGGAAACCCGCATCGGCCGCGGCAGCAAGCTGGACAATCTGGTCCACGTCGGCCACAACGTGCAGGTGGGGGAGCGCTGCCTGCTGGTGGCGCAGGTGGGGATTTCCGGCTCCACCCGGCTGGGCCACCACGTGGTGATGGCCGGCCAGAGCGGCGCGGTGGGGCACATCCGTATCGGGAACGGGACGGTCGTCACCGCCAAGACTGGGGTCACCGAGGACACCCCGGAGGGGGCCATGGTGTCGGGTTTTCCCTCCCGCCCCCACCGGCAGTGGCTCAAAGCCCAGGCCAACCTCTACACTCTGGAAGAACTGCGCCAGGTGGTGAAACGCCTGGAGGCATCACTGTCCGCCGAAGGGGGGGCGGAGCATGATTGACATTCAGGGGATCCTCGACATCCTGCCGCACCGCTATCCGTTCCTGCTCATCGACCGGGTGCTGGAGATCGACCAGCAACGCATCGTCGCCCTCAAGAACGTGACCTTCAACGAACCCCAGTTCGAGGGCCACTTCCCCGGCGTGCCGGTGATGCCGGGGGTGCTGGTGGTGGAGGCGATGGCTCAGGCCGGCGGGGTGCTGCTCCTGCGTCAGGTGCCGGATCGACGTGAGAAGCTCATCTACTTCACCGGCATCGACAACTGCAAGTTTCGTCGGCCCGTCACCCCGGGCGACCAGATCGTCATCGAGGTGGTGGTCAAGCGGCGGCGGGAGCGCTTCGCTCACGTCCACGGGGTAGCGCGGGTGAGCGGCGAGGTGGTGGCGGAGGCGGATCTCGCCTGCGCGATGGTGGACCGGCCGCAGGGGGAGGCGTGATGGCAACCGTGCATCCGACCGCGATCGTTGATCCGGCAGCCCACCTCGACGACGACGTGGAGGTGGGCCCCTACGTGGTGATCGGCGCGGGAGTGAGCATCGCCTCTGGCTGCCGCATCGGCCCGTTCTGCCACTTCAGTGGCCCCACCAGCGTGGCTGCGAACAACACGTTCCTCTCCCACTGTTCGGTGGGGGCGCCGCCCCAGGACCTCTCCTATCGGGGGGAACCCACCCGCCTGGAGATCGGCCCCGGCAACACCTTTCGCGAGTACGTCAACCTCGACCGCGGGTCGGTGAAGGGGGGAGGGG
>JABRVY010000133.1:0-1231 GCA_039961755.1 Acidobacteriota bacterium
GGGCGGGCCGCAGCCGGTAGGCGGCGTTGCGGGCCCGGGCCCGCTCGGGGGCGGCCTCCCCGGGCAGCTGCAGGCTGGCCGGGGCCAGCCGGGTGTCGGCCCCGTCGCCGGGGATGCCGCAGCGCAGGCAGTCCCCCCAGCGGCAATCGGGGGTGGCGTGCCCGGCCAGGGCGCGGCGCAGCTCGGCCTTGAGGTAGCCCTTGCGCACCCCAGGGTCGATGAGGTCCCAGGGGAGCGTGGCCTGGAGGTCCCGCCGCCCCAGCTCCGCCTCCAGGTCCACCCCCTGCTCCCGGCAGGCCTGCCACCAGGCGGGGAGGTTGGCGAACTCGCGCCAGCCGTCGAAGACCGCTCCCAGGTCGTGGGCGCGGGCGATCACGGCCGCGAGGCGCCGGTCCCCCCGGGCCAGCAGCGCCTCCAGGGCGGCCTCGGCGGGGTCGTTCCAGGTGAGCCGGGCCCCGGGGATGGCGCGGAAGAGGCTGCGCAGCAGGCCGATACGGCGCTCCAGCTCCCCCACCGGGCCAAAGGGCTCCCACTGGAAGGGGGTGACGCTCTTGGGCACGAAGGGCCCCACGGACACCTTCACCTCGGGGCGGCGGCAGCCGGCCCGGCGGCCGGCGGCCAGGATCCCCCGGGCCAGCTCGGCCAGCTCCTCGAGGTCGGCGTCGGTCTCGGTGGGCAGGCCCACCATGGCGTACACCTTGATGAGTTGCCAGCCGCGGGCGAAGGCCACCTCGGCGGCGGCCAGCATGTCGTTGTTGGTGAAGGTCTTGTTGATCACCCGCCGGAGCCGGTCAGAGCCGGTCTCCGGGGCGAAGGTGAACCCCGCCCGCCGCACCCGGGAGACGGCGTCGGCCAGCGCCACGGAGAACGACTCGGCGCGCAGGGAGGGCAGGGACACTCCCACCCGGCGGGGGGCCAGGGTCTCCGCCAGGTGGTGGGCGAGGGGCTCGATCTGGGAGTAATCGGCGCTGGAGAGGGACAGGAGCCCCACCTCCTCGTACCCGGTGGCCGCCACGTGGGCCAGCATCCGCTCCAGCACCACCTGCGGGTCGTGCTCCCGCACCGGCCGGTACCAGTACCCCGCCTGGCAGAAGCGGCACCCCTGGGTGCACCCGCGCACTACCTCCATCCCCAGGCGGTCCTGCACCACCTCCACGGCGGGCACGATGGGGACGGGGGGCACGTCGGCGCCGTCCAGCCGCTCGGCGAACACTCGCCGCACCGGCAGGGG
>JABRVY010000134.1:0-3006 GCA_039961755.1 Acidobacteriota bacterium
GAGTACAGACACATCAACAGAGTGGCAGAAGACATCTTAGGAACAGGAGCCATGATCGAGAACGCCACGATCGTGGTGAAAGCACCGAACGTACCAGAACGCTACCGAGGAGGAGTCATCGCAGCAGCGAGCGTCATCAACGGCAACATCAACCCGGGAACGAATGATCCAAGACTCATCATGGCCAAACCCATAGACCGGTACGACGCGAAGGAAGAAGCGGTATGGGCGTACCTCGACAGGTGGTTCCCGACGAACGACGCGAGATTCTACCTGAGCGGTCGGGAATCGTACGCGCTCATCAATGGCGTGGCCAACGTTCGAAGCTACGTTGTCGACCTCGCCACCGAACTCTGGAACGACCCGCGTGTACAAGCAGGCATTGGCTCAATCGAAGATGTTGTCAACTGGCTGAGAGCAAGTGCAGACGGAGACCCTAATAATGCCGAGTTTTGCTCACGGTTCGACCCCATACATTGGGATAACGACGCGTACGGACCGCCCACTTTTAGAACCTATGGCGGAGTTGGTTGTGGACCTGTGGATTATCGTCCTGGCCTACAATCGATGCTCAGAATCTACGATATGATAAGAAACGACTTCATGTTCAATTTAGTAAAGAACTATCCGGAGCGTTATGGCGGCCAACCAGGAGGAGTTCCGGACATCACTCACGATCCAACGTGGAACGACGGAACAGGCCAATAAGATTTAAAAACATCGCCCACAACAAGTAGATTATGATGCTGAGGTGGGTGGTACTATTCTCTGGTTTATTACTGGTAGTTCCAACACTGGCTTCTGCGGCGTGCGACGGAGATGGGATTTGTGAAACCGGGGAGAATCTCGAGTTTTGCTATGATTGCATCACAGCCTACTGCGGTGATATCACGTGCGATCAAGGTCTTGGTGAGCATCTCTACGGGCAAGCGACATGGTGCCAGAGCGACTGCGGAGTACAGAACGGACAACCATGCATAGCCAACGGCCAATGCATGAGCGGAAACTGCTGCGGAGCACCCAACGGGATCTGCGTGGCAACGATAGAATGCCAGCCAGGAGCGACGCAACCCTGCAGCAACCACTCACCGAGAATGAAAAGGTGCAATAGCAACGGCTCGTGGGGACCGTGCACGCCAGGTGTCGAGTGCGTCCAGAATAGCCACTTCCATGACAACATCATCGGCACGACCGGCACGTGCCCGAGGCACCCGCCCTGCGACCGGGCTGCCAGGTGCAGAGTGAATGGCGCTGGCGAAGAGGACCGCGCCAGTCAGGGGAAGAAGGGCACCGTGTCGGTGTCGGTGACCGGTGTCCGTGCCCCTGGGTGCGCGGGCCTCCGGCCCGCCTTCGCGGCTGGTGCGATTTGCCTCGGCCGGCCCGGTGTCCGTGTCCGTGACCGTGTCCGTGGCCGTGACCGGTGTCCGTGTCCGTGACCGTGTCCGTGGCCGTATCAGCGGGGGTGGGTCATCCGCCACAGCATGGCCCGCACCTCGTCGAGCTGCGAGAGCGCCCGGGCGGCGGCGGGGCGGTCGATGGCCCCGGCGTTGGCGAGGAGGGTGAGGGGCACCGCGAGCTCCCGGGCCGAGCCGTAGGCCGCCCGCCAGTGGTATCGGCGGTGGCTCGTCCGGCCCTGCCCCTCGGCGAGGTTGGCGGGCAGCGACGCTGCAGCGCGGATCACCTGCTCGGCGGTGGGCTTGAAGGGGGGCCTGACCGAGGCGGCGAGGGCGAGGGCTCCGGCGGCAATCCCGAGGTGAGGCGAACGAACGGGAGGAAACCAGGCCGCACCCCGCGGCAGTGACACCGACACCGACGCCGACACCGGCACAGGCACAGGCACCGGCACTGACAGAGCCCGTGGCGGTGTCCGTGACCGTGGCCGTGACCGTGACCGTGCCCGTGCCCGTGTCCGTGCCCGTGTCCGTGTCCGTGTCAGTGACCGTGACCGTGTCCGTGCCCGTCCCCTGGGTGCGCGGGCCTCTGGCCCGCTCTCACGGTCGGTGCGGGCTTGCCACGGCCAGAGCGGTACCCGTGTCGGTGACCGTGACCGTGGGCGTGACCGCGGGCGTGACCCTGTCCGTGCCCGTGACCGTGTCAGTGACCGTGACCGTGTCGGTGGCGGGCCTCCGCCCCGGGGCGGTGCCGCGAAGGCCGGGCGGGTGCATGGGGTATCCTGGCGGCGATGCGGCGTGACGAGGTCCTCGAGCTGTTGCAGGAGGTGGCGCGGGGGCACCTCTCCCCGGCGGAGGCGGCGGAGCGGCTGGCGCAGCTCCCCTTCGTGGCCACCCCGGAGGTGCTGGCCGACTCCCACCGCTGGCTGCGGACCGGCCAGGGGGAGGCAGT
Source organism: Acidobacteriota bacterium (assembly GCA_039961755.1). Taxonomy (GTDB): domain Bacteria; phylum Acidobacteriota; class Thermoanaerobaculia; order Thermoanaerobaculales; family Thermoanaerobaculaceae; genus CALEVZ01. Next base: position 2,344 of record JABRVY010000134.1, read on the forward strand.
GCTGTGTCAGGGGAAGACCCCGGCGCAGGCCGCCGAGGCGTTTGCCGCCCTGGCGCGGAGCGGTCGTCCGGTGCTCGCCACGCGCGCCTCGGAGGCACACGCCGCCGCCATCCAGGCGGCGGTGCCAGGGACCCAGGCGCACCCGCTGGCGCGGATGGTGGTGTTACCCGGCGCGCCGCCGCTGGAGGGTAGTGTGGCAGTGGTGTGCGCCGGAACCTCGGATCTGCCGGTGGCGGAGGAGGCGGCGGTGACCGCCGAGGCACTGGGGGCGGCGGTGGTGCGGCTGCGCGATGTGGGGGTCGCGGGCCTGCACCGGCTGCTGAGTCACCTCGGTGTGTTGCGCTCCGCGGATGCCGTCGTCGTGGTGGCCGGCATGGAGGGGGCGCTGCCCTCGGTGGTGGCCGGCCTGGTGGCTGCCCCGGTGGTGGCGGTGCCCACCTCGGTGGGGTACGGGGCGGCCTTCGGGGGGCTCGCCCCCCTGCTCGCCATGCTCAACGCCTGCGCCCCCGGTGTGGCGGTGGTCAACATCGACAACGGCTTTGGCGCCGCCATGGTGGCGGTGCGCATGCTGCGCGGACGAGGGCCGGCGGCGTGATCACCGTGCCCCTGCGCCACGGCGGCGGGGAGGCCCCGTACCTGCTGGGGGAGGGGATCCTGCAGGAG
>JABRVY010000135.1:0-2276 GCA_039961755.1 Acidobacteriota bacterium
GAGTTCAACGGGGCGAAGCCACCCTCCCTGGAAAAAAAGGGGAGCGCCGCCCCCGGACTTGCTGCAGCGCCCTTCCGCCAGGAGCGGAAGTTTAGCCAGGTTTTGAAGTTATGCGCCGAGGTCCGGTTGGTCACCCCACCCGGTGTCTGCCCTCCCACCTCGAAGACGTGGCCGCCTACCGACGCTGTCGCCTGCCACGACCGCCTCGAGTGGTTCCCGACCTCGGGTGACATCTCCCACTGGTAGACCCGGCCCAGGGGATCGGCGATCCCGGCGCTGCCCCGCACTCCGGAGGAGTCTTCTCCACCCCAGAACAGGGCACGGCCGGTGGGCCCGCCCCCGCGGTCGGCGGGCAGTCGCACGGCGGACATGCCGTTGCCGAACACGGTCGGCGCTGCCGGCGCCGCGCCGAACGCCCCGCCGTCCACCTCGGTCAACGTCTCCTGGCGCCACTCCCCGGTGGGGAAGTGGTAGCTGTAGACGTCGCTGGCCAGCTGTGAGGTGCCCAGCGTCCCTCCCAGGAGGTAACCCCGGTCACCCAACACCACCACCCGGTGACCCCAGCGCCCGGGAGGCACCTGCCCGCTGGACGGCGCCGCCGCCCAGCTGTTGCTCTCCGGCAAATACACCCACACACCACCCACGACCTGGAACGAGGCGGAAAGGCCGTGGAAGACGTATAACTTGCCGTCGTACGCCACGGCCGCGTGGACGAAACTGGCCTCCGGCGTCGGTCCCGAGGGGTTGAGCTTCACCCAGATCCCGCCGGTAAAGTCGGCGGTGGATTTCCACTCCCACAGCTCGCGAAAGGGGGTCGTTGCGCTTCGCCCCCCGTACAGCAGCACCCGCCCATCCACGTTGGTCAACGTCAGACCGGCGCGGGGGGAGGGGGAGGTGGCGGGGGTCAGGATTCGCCAGGAATCCCCCACCACCATCGCCGTGCCGAGGAAAACCGCGACACACCACGCCAGATACCGGGCCATGACTCCCTCCAGGGGGTCGCTGGCGCCCCTGGGGGGTGGGAGTCCGGCGGCCTCCGCCGCGTCTCTCGCCGGCACGGGCACGAGGCGGCGCGACTGTTCGACTCGATCCTACGAGGGTCCAACCGCGACATCGGGCCCCCTATTCCCGGCCACAATGGTGGGGACTACATGTACAGGCCGCCGGAGACGTTGATCACCTCGCCGGTGACGTAGGAGGCCGCCGGGGAGGCGAGGAACAGCACCACGGCGGCGATGTCCTCGGGGGTGCCGAGGCGGGGGACGGCGAGGTTGGCGACCAGGGCCTGGCGCTGCTCGGGGGTGAGCTTGTCGGTCATCGGCGTCTGGATGAAGCCGGGGGCGATGGCGTTGACCAGGATGTTGCGGCCGCCCAGCTCCCGCGCCAGCGTCTTGGTCAGGCCGATGAGCGCCGCCTTGGAGGCGGCGTAGTTGGCCTGCCCCGGGTTACCCATCAACCCCACCACCGAGGAGATATTGATGATGCGCCCCTCCCGCTGCTTGACCATGTGCCGCACCACCGGCTGGGTGACGTGGAAGACGCCGTCCAGGTTGACCGTCAAGACCCGCCGCCAGGCCTCCGGCTTCATGCGCAGGAACAGGCCATCGTCGGTGATGCCGGCGTTGTTGAGGAGGATGTGGATCCCCCCCAGCTCGCCGGCGATGCGGTCCACCACCTCGGCCGCCTGCGTTGCATTGGTGACATCCAGGGGCACGCCGATGGCCTCCCCCCCCTCGGCCTGGATGGCGGCCACCACCTCGGCAATGGGGTCGGTGGGCAGCGAGGTGCACGCCACCCGCGCCCCCTCCCGCGCCAGGGCGCGGGCGCACGCCGCGCCGATGCCGGTTGCCGCCCCCGTGATCAACGCCACCTTTCCCTCGAGCATGCCCATATTTCTCTCCCCTCCGATTACTTACGACTCGACCCCGAGGCCCTGGCCGGCCAGATAGGCCTCCACCTGGGCCACCGTGCCAACGGCCACCGTGGTCGCCTCCCGGGCAATGCGCTTGACCAGCCCCGACAGCACGGCGCCGGGGCCGATCTCCACGAAGGTATCGAAGCCGTCCGCGACCATGCGCTCGATGAGCTCCACCCAGCGCACCGGCGCGTCCACCTGGCGGACTAGGCCGTCGCGCACCTCCTCCGGGGTTCGCACCGGCCAGGCATCCACGTTGTTGTAGAGGGGCACCGAAAGTGCCCGGAAGGGCAGGGCGACCAGCACCGGCGCCAGCCCCTCCCGCGCCGGGACCATCAGCGGGGAGTGAAACGGCGCCGAT
>JABRVY010000136.1:0-5385 GCA_039961755.1 Acidobacteriota bacterium
GGGGCGGGTGATCCGGATCGAGCTGCAGTTCGCGGGCGAGCAGCGGCAGCTCACGATACGGTGGTGAGGGAGGCGACGGCACGGCGGGCGAGCGGTGTGGGCCACCCAGTTCTGGTTGTAAGTTTCTCTATCTCTTGAAGAACCCTGTCGTTGGCTTGTCCGCCGGGGGTTTGGCGCCTCCCGCCAGCTGCTGGTTGAGGTCGCGGATGCGCTCGTTGAGTTTCTCCACCCGGGCGTTGTGCTCCTGGATGAGGCGCTCGCGCTCGGCCCGCATGCCTTCCAGCTGGTTGCGCAGCTCGGCAATGGTAGTGGTGAACGCCGAGGACTCCTGCCGCAGGGTGGCCAGATCCCCCTCCAGCTGGGCGAGCAGCTCGTCCTTCTCGTGCATGCGCTGGCGCCACAGCTCTTCCTGTTCGTCGTACAGCCGCTTGATCTCGGTGAGTTCGACGATGTGGGCGAAGTCGGCGGGGGAAGGTGCCATTTTGCCCTCCCGCTGCGCCTGCTCGATCTGGGGAAAGAGCTTGCGCAGCTTCAGCGAGAGATCGTCGGGGTCGGAGGAGATCTCCATCGCCGTCTGATAGGTGATGACCCCGTTGGCCAGCAGGGCGATGAGGCTCTGGTTCATGGTCTGCATGCGGAAATAACTGACCGAGTTCTCGATCTCCTCGTGAATTTCCTTGATCTCACCGCGCTCGATGTGGCGGGAGATCTTCGGCGACTGCACCAGGATTTCCACCGCCGGCACCAGCCCTTGCCCATCGGCGCGGGGCACCAACTGCATGGACGCCACCGCGCGCAGCACCTGCGCCAGCTGGGAGCGCACCTGCTCCTGCTGGTCGGTGGGGAAGCTGTCGATGATGCGGTCGACGGTCTGGCTGGCGCTGTTGGTGTGCAGGGTGGAGAACACCAGATGCCCGGTCTCGGCGGCGGTGATGACGGTGGCGATGGTGTCGAGATCGCGCATCTCCCCCACCATGATGACGTCGGGATCCTGGCGGAAGGCGTTGCGCAGCGCCTCCTTGAAGGTGGGAGTGTCGGTCCCCACCTCCCTCTGGGAGATGGTCGCCATGTGATCGGTGAAGAGGAACTCGATGGGGTCTTCGATGGTGACCACGTGGCCCTGGCGGGTGCGGGAGATGTCCTGGATGATGGCGGCGAGCGTGGTGGACTTGCCCGAGCCGGTGGGGCCGGTGATGAGCACCAACCCGGCCGGGAACTGGGCGAAGGTGGCCACCACGTCGGGCAGGTTCAACTCGTCGTAGCTCTTGATATCAAATGGAATGCGGCGAAAGACCGCGGCCACCGAGCCGCGCTGCTGGTAGATGTTGCAGCGAAAACGGGCCACGCCGGTGACCCCGTACCCCAGGTCGGCCGACTGGGTGTCGTCGAACTTGCGACGCTGCACGGGGTTGAGCAGCGGCAGCACCATGTCTTCCACTTCCCGCGGCTTCAGGGGCACGGACTTGATGGGGATCAGCTTGCCCTGGATGCGCAGCAGTGGAGGCCGCATGGGCTTGAGGTGGAGGTCAGAGGCCCCCTTCTTGGCCATGAATTTGAGCAGGTCGTCCAGGCTGGCCGGCGCGTCCACGTCTTCACTCTAGCAGCGGCTTCGTCGCGGGGTCAACGAGTTGCTCGAGCCAGCGGCGGGCCTGCCGGCCGCTGCGCACCTCGCCGCGGGCACGAGCCTCTTGCAGGGCCCGCACCGCACCCGCCAGCGCCGGCCCCGGCGGCAGGGACAGTACCCTCGCCACCTCATCCCCGCGCAGGAGGGGGGGCCGACGGGCGAACCCCCTGGCCCAGCGGAGCAGGGTGCGGGCGTCGTGCTTTCCCTCTCCCCGCCGCGCCACCGCCCAGGCCAGGGCGGCGGGCAGCACCCGGAGGTGGCGCGCGGCCAGGGTGCGGCTGCCGGGGGCGTCGGTGCCGAGGCGGGGGTTGAGGAGCTCGCCCAGCGCTGCGGCCTGCGCCGCCTGCCGGGCGATGCGCTCGGGGAAGCCGATGGCAGAGAGCGCTCCCTCGGCGGCGGCGGCATCCCAGGTGTGCGGGAAGCCAGCCGCGGGGGCGGCCAGCACGGCGAGGGCGGCCTCCTCGGCCCCGCGCCGCAGGAATCCGGGGCGCGCCGCGAGCTCGGCGAGGCGGCCGGCCACGGCCAGCAGCTGGTCGCACTCCTCGACGCCACGCCAGGAGGGGTGGAGGACCCCGAGCACCCCGATCCGCCAGGCGATGCGCAGGGCGCGCCTCACTCCCGGCCCGCCGAGCAACAGCCGCAGCTCGGCGGTGATTCGCTCGGCCGCCACCCGGCCGAGCCCGTGCCTGGCCGCGGCCAGGTGGCGCTCGGCCTCGGCGGTGAGGGACAGCATCGGGCGGGTGGCCACCAGCCGCAGCCCCCGCAGCACCCGCAGGGGGTCATCGTGGAAGTTGCCGGGATCGATGGCGGCCAGTCGGCCGGCGGCCAGGTCGTCGAGGCCGCCGGTGAGGTCCACCAGGGGGCCAGCGGGCAGCCGCCAGAGGATGGCGTTGACGGTAAAGTCTCGCCGGGTGACGTCCCGGCGCAACTCGCCCCGGGGGATGCCGAGGATGTCGACGTGCCAGCGCCGACCGGCCAGCCGCCAGGTCACCGCCGGTGGTGTGCCCAGGGGAACGACAGTGCCGCCGAGCGCCTCGCCCAGGCGCCGGGCCACCGTTTCCGCGTCATCCTCCACCACCAGGTCCAGGTCGGCGGTGGAGATCCCCAACAGGCGGTCGCGCAGCGCCCCGCCGGTGAGGTAGAGGGTGGTGGGCCGAGCGATGCGGGCCAGGCGGCGCAGCAGGGGTGACAGGCGCAACCGGTAGGCCAGCTCGGCCGGGGGGAGCGTCCTCACTCGCCTCCCGTCCACAGGGGCAACTCCACGGTGAAACGGCTGCCCACGCCGACCTGGCTTTCCACCGTGATCTTGCCGCCCATGGCCAGCAGAATGCGGCGCACGATGGCGAGCCCCAGTCCGGTACCGTTGCCGTCGCGGCCGCGGCCGCGGAAGAACGGTTCGAAGATGCGGGGGAGCACCTCCGGGGCGATGCCACAACCCGAGTCCTCGACGGTGAGCACGCCGCGGTCGCCGGCGAGGTGCGTGGTGAGCCGGACGGCGGCGCCGGGGCTCGAGAACTTGACGGCGTTTTCCACCAGGTTGCGCACCACCTGGGCGAGACGCTCGGGGTCGGCCCGCACCGCCACCGGGCGCAGCCCCTGGCGGTCGAGGTGGACCCCCGCGCCGTGGGCGATGGCGGCGAACTGGTCAGCCACTTCAGCAGTGACCGTGGCCAGGCAGGTGGGCCCCAGATCCACGGGCATGTGGCCGGTCTCGGCCGCCGCCAGGTCGAGCAAGCCCTCCACCAGGTGCTGCAGTCGCTGGGCACCGGTGGTGGCGGCGGTGAGAAAGGATCGCTGTTCCTCGCTCAGGCCATCGGCGAGGTCGGTGGTCAATGTTTCCAGGTAAGACCGGAGGATGGCCAGCGGCGTCTTGAGCTCGTGCGCCGCGTCGGAAACGAAGCGGACCTTGAGCTCGGCGTGCTCGGCCAGCTGGCGGTTGGCCTCCTCCAGCTCCAGGACCTTGTGGGCGAACGCCGCCCGGATGGCCTGGTGGCGACCGCTTTCCTCCCCCTCGGGGTGGGGGTCGAGGAGGACCAGGGTGAGATCCTCCCCCACCGGGCCGGACCACCCGACAACTCGCTGGCGACCGCGCGGGGTGTGCATCTCTGCCTCCCAGCGGCGCTCCACCCCCGCCCAGGGCGCGCCGGGGAGGGCGGCCAGCAGCGCGGTGGGATCGAGGTCGGTGTCACGTCCGACCAGCAGGCGGCCAGCCCGAGAATTGGCGCTGGTGATACTGCCGCTGCGGTCCACCACCACGGCGGCCAGTGGCAGCAGCTTCAGCAGTCTCCCGGGGCCGGCGGAGCGAGTGGTGGCGGGGGGCATGCCGAGTTGCTGGGCCACCTCGGAGGGAGGCAGGTCATGGAGTCGATGAACCAGCAGATGGGCGAAGTAGAGGGCGAGGGCGCCGCGGGCCGGGTCAGCCGGCGCGGACCAGGTAAAACGCAGCACCGCCGGCTCCGCACTGTCGGGGGCGACGAAGACCGGGCAGGCGATGAGGGCACGGATCCCCACCTTTTCCAGCACGGCCAGCTCGCTCTCCAGCTCGGGCGAGGTGGCCACGTCGAGGGCCACGAAGGGAACCCCGGTGCGACGCACCGCCAGCAACTCGGGGTAGCGCTCCGCCGCCAGCAGCAGATCCCGCGTGTGGGCGCGCTCGGTGGCGACCGTGACCCGCCAGGTGCTGACCGTCTCCGGCGTGAGCAGGGCGGTCCGGAACGGGGCCAGGTGCAGGCGGGCGGCCTCGATGACCTGCTCCGCCAGCCCCGTGGCGGTGTGGAGGCGGATGAGGTCGAGGGCCAGCTCGGCGGCGGCGCTCTTGCCCGCCTCTCCTGCTTCCTCGGCGAGACTCTGGCATACTCGACAGGCGCGGGCGTCGGGGGAGGGAAACCAGGGCAGATAAGGGGCGCGTGCTACCATCACTCTCGCTGCGTGAGGGAAGTCTAACATGAGGCACCGGATGGAGGTAGATGGCGCGCGTGCAGTGAGGGAGAACCGCGGCGCGGCGGTTCGATGAGGGCGGCTTCCCTCCTCCTGGCCCTCGCTCTTCTCGACCTCTCCACCCCCCTGGTGGTGACTCTGCCGGGGGGTGAGAAGGCCGTCTGGCGCCGGGGCGAGGATCCGGCCGTGCTGGCTCTGCCGCAGGCCGGCGAGGGGTGGTACCGCCTGGCGCTGCGGTTGACCGGTCAGGGCGGCACGGTGCCGGCGCTGCGGCAGGTCAACCCCGGCCATGCTACACCGCTGCGCGACGTGCGGGTGCGGGTGCCGTGGGAGCTGCTCTCGCCGCAACTGAAGGTGGCGGCGCTGCGGGGGCTGTTCCCGGAGGATCGACGAGTTCCGGCGGGCTGGCGGCACCGGGTGCGCGCCCCCTGGGGCGGGGATGGGGAGTCGTGGCTGGAGCTGGCGCGCTGGTTCTGCGGCGACGAGAGGGCCTACGGGAAGCTGCGCCAGGCCAACCCGCACCTGGGCCTTTTCACCTCCGCCGGGGACGAGGTGCTGATCCCGGCCCACCTCCTCCTGCCCGCCCTGCGCGCCCTGCCGGTGGACGAAGTCCCCCCGACACCGACGCCGACACCGACACTGACACCGACGCTGACGCCGACACCGACACTGACACCGACACTGGCACTGACACCGACACTGGCACTGACACCGACACTGGCCCTGACACCGACACCGACGCTGACACTGACACCGACGCCGACCGTGGTGGCACCGACCGCCACGCCGGTGCAGCCAACCCCGGCTCAGGCGCCCCCCACCCC
>JABRVY010000137.1:0-4633 GCA_039961755.1 Acidobacteriota bacterium
GCCCAGGCGCCCCGCGGCGCCGCCAAGCCCCCCGCCGCTCCCGCCGCCTCCGGCTCCGACGAGAACGGCGAAGAGAGCAAGGACCTCTTCTCCCCGGCCACCTTCGCCAACCTCAAGCTGCGCTCCCTGGGGCCGGCGCTGATGTCCGGCCGGGTGGGGGACCTGGCGGTGGACCCCGCCAACCCCGCCCGCTACTTCGTGGCGGTGGCCTCCGGCGGGGTGTGGAAGACCGAGAACGCCGGCACCACCTACGAGCCGGTCTTCGACGGCGAGGCCTCCTACTCCATCGGCTGCGTCACCATCGACCCCAACAACCCCCACGTCATCTGGGTGGGCACGGGGGAGAACAACTCCCAGCGCTCGGTCTCCTGGGGGGACGGGGTGTACAGGTCCCTGGACGGGGGCAAGACCTGGAAAAACATGGGCTTGAAGAAATCCGAGCACATCGGCATGATCCGCGTCGACCCCCGCAACTCCAACGTGGTGTACGTGGCCGCCCAGGGGCCCCTGTGGGGACCGGGGGGGGACCGGGGCCTGTACAAGTCCACCGACGGCGGCGCCAGCTGGGAGCGCATCCTGCACATCTCCGAGCACACCGGGGTCAGCGAGGTGCACTTCGACCCCCGCAACCCCGACGTGCTGTACGCCTCCGCCTACCAGCGGCGCCGCCACGTGTGGACCCTGATCAACGGCGGCCCCGAGTCGGGGATTTACAAGTCCACCGATGCCGGCAAGAGCTGGCGCAAGATCACCCAGGGCCTGCCCAAGGTGGACCTGGGTCGCATCGGCCTCGCCGTCTCCCCCGCCAACCCCGACGTGATCTACGCCATCGTCGAGGCGATGCAGGACAAGGGCGGCATCTTCCGCTCCCGCGACCGCGGCGAAAGCTGGGAACGCCGCAGCGGCTACCTGTCCTCGTCGGGTCAGTACTACTCGGAGTTGTTCGCCGACCCCAAGAACGTCGACCGGGTGTACTCCATGGACACCTACTTCATGGTCAGCGAGGACGGTGGCAAGACCTGGGTGCGCGCCGGCGAGCAGGCGAAGCACGTGGACAACCACGCCCTGTGGATCGACCCCGAAAACACTGACCACCTGCTCATCGGCAGCGACGGCGGCATCTACGAGACCTGGGACCGGGCAAAGACCTGGCAGTTCAAGCCCAACCTGCCGGTCACCCAGTTCTACCGGGTGGCGGTGGGCAACGACGCCCCCTTCTACACCGTCTGCGGGGGAACCCAGGACAACAACACCCAGTGCGGCCCCGCCCGCACCACCTCTCGGCACGGCATCACCAACTGCGACTGGTTCATCACCCAGGGCGGAGACGGCTTCGTGCCGGCCATCGATCCGGAAAACCCCAACATCATCTACTCCGAGGCGCAACACGGATGGATCGTGCGTTACGACCGCGCCTCGGGCGAGCGGGTCTTCGTCCAGCCCCAGGAGGCCCCGGGGGACGACCCGCACCGCTGGAACTGGGACTCCCCCTTCCTCATCTCGCCCCACAACCCCAGACGGCTCTACTTCGCCGCCCAGCGCCTGTTTCGCTCGGAGGACCGCGGCGACTCCTGGGTGCCCATCTCGGGCGACCTGACCCGTCAGATCGACCGCAACCGCCTCAAGGTGATGGACCGGGTGTGGCCCGCTGACGCGGTGGCCAAGAACGCCTCGACCTCGTTTTACGGCAACATCGTGGCGCTGGACGAGTCCCCCCTGGTGGAGGGGCTGCTCTACGTGGGCACCGACGACGGCCTGATCCAGGTGAGCGAGAACGGCGGGGCGAGCTGGCGCAAGATCGAGCGCTTCCCTGGTGTGCCCGAACTCACCTACGTGTCCGCGGTGCTGGCCTCCCGCCACCAGCCGGACACGGTGTACGCCACCTTCGACAACCACAAGCGGGCGGACTTTGCCCCCTACGTGCTGAAGAGCCGCGATCGCGGGCGCACCTGGACCTCCCTGGTGGGCAACCTCAAGGAGCCGGAGGTGTGCTACGACATCGTGGAGGACCATCAGGACCCCAACCTGCTCTTCCTGGGTACCGAGTACGGGGTGCACTTCTCCCCCGACGGCGGCGCCACCTGGATCAAGCTCAAGGGGATGCCGACGATTTCGGTGCGCGACATCGCCATCCAGCGGCAGGAGAACGACCTGGTGCTGGCCACCTTCGGCCGGGGGTTCTACGTCCTGGACGACTACACCCCCCTGCGGGGGATTACCCGCGCCATGCTGGAGAAGGAAGCGTTGCTGTTCCCCGTCAAGGATGCCCTGGCCTACCTGGAGTCGGGGCGCTTCGGGTGGGGCAAGAAGGCCTCCCTGGGGGAGACCTTCTTCACCGCCGACAACCCCCCCTTTGGCGCCACCTTCACGTACTACCTCAAGGAGGGGCTCAAGACCAGGACTGAGCTGCGGCATGAGCGGGAGAAGGAAGCCCTCAAGAAGAAACTCGACCCGCCCTACCCCACCCTGGAGGAGCTGCGGGAGGAGGAGCTGGAGGAGAAGCCGCAGATCATCCTGACGGTGCGCGACGCCCAGGGGGAAGTGGTGCGACAGCTCGCGGGACCTACCGGCAAGGGGTTCCAGCGGGTGGCGTGGAACCTGCGCTACCCGGCGGTCACCCCCCCCACCGCCCAGCGGCCGCGGGAGGATGACGACGAGGAGGACAACAGCGGCGGCGGCCCCATGGTGGTACCCGGGGAGTACACCGTCACCCTGGCCAAGCGCGTGAACAGCCTCACCACCACTCTGGCAGGACCGCTGCGGTTCGAGGTCAAGCCCCTGAACCTGGCCACCCTCCCGGCTGCCGATCGGGCCGCCCTGCTGGCCTTCCAGCGGGAGGTGGCGGAGCTGCAGCGGCGGGTGCTGGGGGCCGTGGAGGTCACCAAGGACACCGAGAAGCGGCTGGATGCCATCGCCAAGGCTTTGCGCGAAACCCCCGCCGCCCCGCCCGAGCTGATCGACCGGGCGGCGGAGCTGCGCCGGCGGCTGGAGGCGATCAACCTCACCCTGCGCGGCGACCGCGTCGGCGACCGGCGCAACTACCCCACGCCGCCCTCCATCTCCGGCCGCGTGCAGACCGTCGTGTCGGCGTTCTGGAGCAACACCTCGGCGCCCACCGGCACGGCGCGGGAGTCGTACCGCATCGCCAGCGAGCAGTTCGCCACCGTGCACGGTCAGCTCAAGCAACTGGTGGAGGTGGACCTGGCGGCGCTGGAGAAGGCCATGGACCGGGCAGGGGCGCCGTGGACGCCGGGGCGGCTATAGGCCGCGCCGGCACCCACGGCCGCTCTGGATCGTGCTGCGTTGCCCGTATACCCTTGCTATGCTTTCATGTATGAGCGAGGAGGCGGCGCGCAGGGCGCAGGCGCGGGGTTGGTGGCCCATCGCCCGTTATCGGCTGGGAGAGGAGCCCGATGAGGACCTCTCGGGCGTGACCACGGCGGCGCAGCGGCTGGCGATGATGTGGGAACTCGCCCGCACGGCGTGGGAGCTTTCAGGACAGGAGATCCCCGCCTACGACCGCCGACACGCCCCCGGCCGTGTGGTGCGTCCCGACCCATGACCTCAGAGGGGTTCCACGAGGACTTCCTCGACCTCCTCCGGGCCATGGCTGCTAGCGGAGCCCGCTACCTCATCGTCGGCGCCCACGCCATGGCGGTGCACGGGGTGCCCCGGACCACCGGCGACCTGGGCATCTGGATCGATCCCGCAGCGGCCAATGCTGCCCGCGTCTGGGCTGCCCTGGTGGAGTTCGGCGCGCCCCTCGCCGACCACGGCCTCACCGTGGCCGACCTGCAAACCCCGGGAACGGTGTACCAGATCGGGCTCCCCCCCGGCGCATCGACCTCTTGACCTCGGTCTCTGGCCTGGGGTTCGAGGAGGCGTGGGAGCGCCGTCTGGAGCTGCCGGTGGCAGGCATCTCCGTTCCCCTCCTGGGCCGGGACGACCTCATCCGCAACAGCTCGCCTCGGGCCGGGAGAAAGATCTCCTGGACGTGCGGCTGCTGCAGCGGGGCCCCTCCTGAGCCCGAAAACCGCGGTTGGGTTCGTGACGAGAGGCCGGAGACGCCGATGATGGCGGGCGCACGCAGGGGCGAGGGGGCGAGCCGTACTCGCGAGCGTACGGCGCAGCGCCCGAGTCCCCGAGTACGCCCGCCAGCGCGGCGAAATCCGGCCTCGCAGTAGAAGCCAACCGCGGTTTTCGGGCTGACAGGCGCGCGGGGACCAGCCGCACCACCCTCGCAGCGCGGGGGCTCGCCCCACTCGCCCGCCGAGGCGACCCGTTCAGCGAATAGATTGGCTGCCGCCGCGTTGGCGTGGCTCCTCGACCCCGCGCAGGCGTGGGTGATCGGCCAGATACTCGGGGTGGACGGCGGCCTCGCCACCCTGCGCCCCAAGGTGCGGTAGGGTAGGGCCTTCTCACCTCGCGCCGGCGGCGGCGGCAGGACAATCCTTATCCTCTCACGCCCTCGGTAGCTCCGCATCACCCCCGCGCTCGGATTCTGGGGGCTCCGCTCAGGCTCACTCGGGCGCGCTTGCCGCCGCGGGCCCCACCGCCGCCTCCCGGGGGGACGCCGCCACGACCCGGTTGCGCCCGGCCCGCTTGGCCTCGTAGAGGGCGGCATCGGCGGCGG
>JABRVY010000138.1:0-5758 GCA_039961755.1 Acidobacteriota bacterium
GCAGGCAGGTGAGCAGGGCGGGGAGAACCGTCATCGAAGGCTCCTTCCTCCCGGGTAGCGGGGGGGCCGGCGGCGGCGCCACCGCCGGCGAGACCTCGGTTGTTGACGACCTAAGAGATATTGTAGTGGCGTTCGCGGCTTCGCCCGGTGGGCGAATCGTCGCTGCAGTAATACTCGTCGCAGGACTCCACCGCCGTACACTGGTTGTACGTGGTCACGCACGCCCAGTAGGTGCCCTGGCCGCCGGGGGGACAGACGGCCCCCGCCCCCCGGGCCAGGAGAGCCAGGCACGCCACCAGAAAGACCTTTTGTAGCATCGCTGTTCCTCCTTTCTGACCCGTCTCGTTGCCACTGCCGAGGCCTCGTGGGGTCGGATGTACCATCGTATTTTTTTGTCAAGTTGCCCATCGGGTAGGACTCCGCCAACGGCCGACGAAACGGGCATGCGCCCATTGCCTCACCGGGGCCGTCCCACGACCGGAGTTTCCCTGCACCGCTCGCTGGGGAACGCGACCCGGCGGGTGGCCGGGTCGGCCGGTGGTACTCTCACTGGCCATGGATCCGCTGGTGCTCGTGGTGTTCCTGCTGGTGTACGCCGGCATGATGCTGGGTGGGCTGCCGGGGCTGGCGCTGGACCGGGCCGGGGTGGCGGTGCTGGGGGCGATCGTGCTGGTGGCGGCGGGGCGCCTGTCACCGGAGGAGGCGGTGCTGGCGGTGGACGTGCCCACCATGGCGCTGCTGTTCGGCCTCATGGTGGTGTCGGCGCAGCTGCGCCTGGGGGGGCTGTACACCCGCCTGACCCGCCGGTTGGCGGCGGCGCCCCTCTCGCCGGCGGCGCTGCTGGCGGCGCTCATCGCCGTGGCCGGGGGGCTGTCGGCGGTGCTGGCCAACGACATCGTGTGTCTGGCCATGGCGCCGGTGCTGGTAGAGGGGTGCGCCCGGCGAGGGCTCGACCCGCTGCCCTTCCTGCTGGCCCTGGCCTGCGCCGCCAACGTGGGCTCCGCCGCCACCCTGATCGGCAACCCGCAGAACATGCTCATCGGGCAGAAGCTGCATCTCTCCTTCGGTGGGTACCTGGTGGACGCCGCCGCGCCCGCCCTGGGAGGGCTGGTCGCGGTATTCCTGCTGATCCGCTGGCAGGTGGGGGAGCGCTGGCTCAAGCACACCCCCATCCCGGTGGTGCACGCCCCGGCCTTCAACCGCTGGCAGTCGGGCAAGGGGGTGGCGGTGGTGGTGGTGGTGATGGCCTGCTTTCTGCTGGCGCCGTGGCCGCGGGAGGTGGTGGCCCTGTCGGCCGCCGGGGTGCTGCTGCTGTCCCGCCGCATGGCCTCCCGCGCCATGCTGGGGCTGGTGGACTGGAACCTGCTGGCCCTCTTCGCGGGCCTGTTCGTGGTCAACCACGCTGTCGCCCGGTCCGGGGTGCTGGCCGCCGCCAGCAGCGCCACCCGCGCCGCCGGGGTGGACCTCTCGCACCCGGGCTGGCTTTTCGCCGGCACCGCCGTGCTGTCCAACCTGGTCTCCAATGTGCCCGCCGTGATGCTGCTCCTGCCCGAGGCCACCCACCCCCTGGCCGGGCCCATCCTGGCGCTGTCGTCGACGCTGGCGGGGAATCTCATCCTGGTGGGTTCCATCGCCAATCTCATCGTCGCCGACCAGGCGGCACCCCTGGGCGTCACCATCGGCTGGAAGGAGCACGCCCGCGTCGGCGTCCCGGTGACGGTGGTCACCCTCGCCATCGCCGCCACCTGGCTGTGGCTGCGGGCGATCATGTAGAGCGCTGGAGGGGGCGCCCACGGCCGGACCGGAGATGCCGGTGACGACGAGGAGCGGGACGCCCCCCAAAGCCAGCGGGAGGCGCAGGCGCCGTCGCTTCCGCAGCCCCTGAGCGAGAACTCGGGCGGCCAGCGGCACCGGCAGCAGCCTGACCGGGTGGATTCCCGTCGCCCGCCGCCAGCTCCGGCCGTCCCGGAAAACCGGGGCCAGAGCACCGGCCAGGACGAGGAGTGCCATCCCCAAGCGGTCCCCGGGCGCAGGGGCACACCGTCCGAGACGATGGCCGCAGCCGCCGCCAGCGGGCTCAGGGCGTCGACACCGTTCACCGGCGGGTCCTCCATCGTTCTTCTCGGGGCGCGAGAGCAGCTCGGTGGGGTGGTGAGGATCACCCCCGCGAGTCCGTGGGCGGGGCGGCAACCGCGCGTTTCCTGAGCAACGAGGGAAACGCGAGGGGAACTGTGCCAGCGGGCGTCAGGTGTCGCCGCACACACGACGATGGGCGAGGTGTCAGGCGGGGCTTGACAACGGGAAAAATGAACCTAGATTGTGCGCCGTGGAGATGGAGTTTCCCGCACATCGCCCTCCCAGTCTTGGCCCGGGCCACATGTGCCGCGCTGCCGAGACGCCGAGGCCCAGCCTCGGCGTCTTTGAATGTGGGAGTACCCCCGTCCCCCTCCGGAACGACGGCTCGCGACCGCCAGTGATCGCTGTCCCACCGCTTCCCTCCGGAGCCTTCCACTAGCGGACAGGCCCATGACCGTCGAGCCCCACGAGGGCCTCACCGGCGGGCGCTCCGCGGAGCGAGCCCCAGGACCAGGCAGAGCAGCATCAGGCCGAGGTATCGAGTCAACGTCTCATCACTTCACCCATGGAGGAGCCCACCCGTGTCGTTGAATGCCCTCGAGGATACCGACTCGCTTGTCGATGCCGCCCGGGAGGCGGTTTGCCGCATTTTCGGCGAGTCCTACCACCCCCAGCGCTGGGGAGACTGGCACTGGCAGTCCCGCCACCGGCTGACTCGCCTGACTCACTTTGAACAACTCTTGCACCTGACCCCCGCCGAACGGCGGGGGCTGGAGCTGGCGCCGGGCAAGTTCGCCGTCTCCGTGACCCCCCATTTTGCGGCCCTCATGGACCCGCACGACCCCGACTGCCCCATCCGCCGCCAGGTCGTGCCTCGCCAGGAGGAGCTGGTGGTGGGCGAGGGCGACATGGTGGACCCCTGCGGTGAAGATCACCACTCCCCGCTGCCGGGGCTGGTGCATCGCTACCCCGATCGCGTCCTGCTCCTGGCCCTGGACACCTGCGCGGCGTACTGCCGGTACTGCACCCGCTCGCGGCTGGTGGCGCAGGGCCACCTGGAGCCGCTGGCGCGCCGCCTGGATCGCATCGTCGCCTACCTCGAAGAGCACACCGAGGTGCGCGACGTGCTGCTGTCGGGGGGGGACCCGCTGCTGTTCAGCGAGGACCGGCTGGAGGCGGTGCTCTCCCGTCTGCGCGCCATCCCGCACATCGAGTTCCTGCGCATCGGCAGCCGGGTGCCGTGCTTCCTGCCCCAGCGCATCACCCCGGCGCTGGTGGCGGTGCTGCGCCGTCACCGGGTGTGGCTCTCCCTGCACTTTTCCCACCCCCGGGAGCTCACCCCGGAGGTGGCGGCGGCCTGCGACCTGCTGGCCGACGGCGGTATCCCTCTGGGCAGCCAGACCGTCCTGCTGCGTGGCGTCAACGACGACGCTGTCACGCTGAAGGCGCTCTTTCACGGCTTGCTCAAGCTGCGCGTGCGCCCCTACTACCTCTATCAGTGCGATCCGGTGGTGGGGACCTCGCACCTGCGCACCTCGGTGGCGAGGGGGCTGCAGATCGTCTCCCAGCTGCGCGGGCACACCACCGGGTACGCGGTGCCCACCTACGTGGTGGATGCGCCGGGGGGCGGCGGCAAGATCCCCCTGCAACCCGACACCGTGAGCGCCTGCGAGGACGGGGTGTGGACGCTGGTCAACTGGGAGGGGAAGCGCTTCACCTATCAGGACCCGGCCTACGATGTCTGAACGCGGTCGCGGTACTCCCGCCGGGAGCGGCGAGGCGGGGCGGCCGCTGCGCATCGGCCTGGCCTACGACCTCAAGGAGGAGTACCTGGCGGCGGGGTACTCGGCGCTGGAGGTGATGGAGTTCGATGACGAGGAGGTGATCGCCGGTCTGGCGGGGGCCATGGCCGAGCTGGGGCACGCGGTGGAGCGGCTGGGCCGGGGGGTAGAGGTGGCCCGGCGGCTGGCGGCGGGGGAGCGCTGGGATCTGGTCGTCTCCATTGCCGAGGGGCTCGAGGGGCGGTCGCGAGAGGCGCAGGTACCGGCGCTGTGCGAGCTCTTCGGACAGCCCTACGCCTTTTCCGATCCCCTGACCTGCGCCGTCACCCTGGACAAGGCGGTGGCCAAGCGGATCGTGCGCGACCACGGGCTGCCGACGGCGCCCTTCGAGGTGATCCGCGAGCTCGATGACCTGTCGCGCCTGGAGGCCCTGGCTCCCCCGCTGTTCCTGAAGCCCCTGGCCGAGGGGTCCTCCAAGGGGATCAGCGGCGGCTCCCTGGTACGCGAGCCCGGGGAGGCGATAGACCGCTGCCGGGAACTCCTGGCGGCGCTGGGCCAGCCGGTGCTGGCGGAGGAGTTCTTGCCCGGCCGCGAGGTGACCGTGGGGGTACTGGGCAATGGCCGCGGCATGCGGGCGGTGGCGGTCATGGAGGTGGTGTTCACCGACCGCGCCGAGGCGCAGGCCTACACCACCCTCAACAAGGCGGAGTACGAGCGGCGGGTGGCCTACCGCCTGCTGGACGGCGACCCCTTCGCCGAGCAGGCCAGGACCCTGGCGCTGGCGGCGGCGCGGGCCCTCGAGTGCCGCGACGTGGCGCGGGTGGACCTGCGCGCCGACGGCAACGGCACCCTGCACTTTCTCGAGGTCAATCCCCTCCCCGGGCTGCACCCGGTGCGCTCCGACCTGCCCATCATGGCCCGCCTGGCCGGACTGTCGTACCGGGAGCTGGTGGACGAGATCCTCACCGCCGCCCGACAGAGGTACGGGCTGTGAGCTCGTTGCTCCCATCGGTCACCCGGGTGGTGATCGCCTGCCCCGAGCTCGCAAGTGACGCCGACCCATCCACCCGCGATGTCCTCGACCAGCTGGCCATGGTGGAGGCGGCGGTGGGGGTTTTGGGTCTGCCCTGCTCCTCGGAGACGGTACCCGGAGGCCGGGTCTGGCAGCTGGCGGAGGTCACGCCGCCCGGCGCGGTGGTCTTCAACCTCCTGGAGGCTCCGCCGGGGCTGCCCTTGCGCCACGCCGCCGCCACCACCGTGCTGGAGCTCCTGGGGGTGCCGTTCACGGGGTGCTCCGCGGCCGCCATGTGGCTCACCACCGACAAGCTGGCCACCCGCGCCGTGCTGGCCGCCGCCGGCCTGCCGGTGGCCCCGGGTGGACGGGTGGACCCCCGGGCGCCGGAGCTCCCGCGGGGAGTGGAGTTTCCCGTGATCGTCAAGCTGGTCTGGGAGGATGCCTCGGTGGGCCTGGAGGGCAACCCCATCTGCCGCAACCAAGTGGAACTCGCCGGGCGGGTGGGCTGGCTGGCGGAGCGCTTTCCCGGCCAGCCGGTGATGGTGGAGGAATTCCTCCCCGGCCGGGAATTCAACGTGGCGATCCTGGAGGGGCAGGAGGGGCCCGAGGTGCTTCCCGTGGCCGAGATGACCTTCCCCGACATCCCCCCGGAGGTGCCCCCCATCGTCTCCTACGAGGCCAAGTGGCTGCCCGGCACCCCCGCCGACCTGCACACCGCCCGCCGGTTCCCCACCGAAGAGGAGGACGGCGAGCTGCTCGGCCGCCTGCGTGCCCTGGTGCTGGCGGCCTGGGAGGCGTGCGGCCTGGCGGGGTACGCCCGGGTGGACCTGCGCCTCGACGCCCGGGGGGAGCCGCACATCCTGGAGGTGAACGCCAACCCCTGCCT
>JABRVY010000139.1:0-1730 GCA_039961755.1 Acidobacteriota bacterium
GATCGCCGTGACCGGTGGCACCGGCAGGGTGATCGCCTTCGGCTCCCAGGTGGCCCAGGGGTCGACGGATCCTTCCACCTTCGAGATGCTGTTCAAGGACTCGCTGCTGGCCGAGAACAGCTCGGGCGGGGGGACCATCACCGGGGTGACCGCGGGGGCTGGCCTCACCGGCGGCGGCACCTCGGGGAACGTCACCCTCTCCGTGGCCAACGCTGGGATTGCCAATGCCATGCTGGCCAACAATTCGGTGGACTCGGCGAAGATCGCTGACGGGGCGGTGGGCTCTGCCGATCTCGCCAACGCGGCGGTCACCAAGGCCAAGCTCGCTGCCTCGGGCGGCACCTCGGGCCAGGTACTGGGCACCGACGGCACGAACCTCGTCTGGCAGGCGGCGGGCTCCGGCAGCGGCACCATCACCGGGGTGACCGCCGGGGCCGGCCTGACCGGCGGCGGCACCACGGGCAACGTCACCGTGTCGGTGGCCAGCCAGGGGATCTCCTCGGCGATGATTGCCCTGGGGGCGGTGGGCAACCCGCAGCTGGCCAACGGGTCGGTGGACAATGCCAAGATCGTGGACACGGCGGTAACCTCGGCCAAGATTGCCGACGGCACGGTGACTACCGCCGATCTCGCCAACGCCGCGGTGAGTTCCGCCAAGCTGGCCGACGCCGCGGTCACCAAGGCCAAGCTCGCCGCCTCGGGAGGGACCTCGGGGCAGGTGCTGGGCACCGATGGCACCAATCTGGTATGGCAGGGTGCGGGCGGCACCATCACCGGGGTGACCGCCGGGGCCGGGCTGACCGGCGGCGGCACCTCGGGCAACGTCACCGTGTCGGTGGCCAGCGGGGGGATCACGAGCGCCATGATTCAGGACGGCGGCGTGGCCGCCGCGGATCTGGCGGACAACGCCGTCACGTCGGCGAAGATCGCCGACGGGGCGGTGGGCTCCGCCGACCTGGCCAACGCCGCGGTCACCAAGGCCAAGCTCGCTGCCTCGGGGGGGACCTCGGGGCAAGTGCTGGGCACCGACGGGACGAACCTGGTGTGGCAGACCGGAGGCGGCGGCGGCACCATCACCGGGGTCACGGCCGGCGCTGGCCTGGCCGGAGGGGGAACTTCCGGGAACGTCACCCTCTCGGTGGCCACCAGCGGCATCATGACCGCCATGCTGGCCAACGGGGCCGTCACCAAGGAAAAGATCTCGAGCGGTGGGCTGGGCATCGAGGGCTACGTGCTCAAGCTGATTTCCGGCGGCGCCTTGATGGAGTGGCGGGAGGACTCGCTGTCACTGCCCTTCAGCGGCCAGACAAACGTCGATGCGCCCAGTGCAGCCTTCGGGGTCACCAACTACGGGAACGGGAGCGGGGTCTACGGTGGCAGCGCCAGCGGCTATGGAGTCTACGGGGCCAGCGCCGGCGGGTACGGGGTGGTGGGTGTGACCAGTACCGGCCGGGCGGTGTACGCCTACAGCCCCAATGGAGGCGTGGCCGTGTACGCCGAAAGCACGTCCCCCAACGGTAAGGGCGTGGTGGCGCTGTCCGGCAGCGACAACGCGGTGTTCGCCTCTGCCACCAGCGGTACAGCGGTTTACGGTCAAAGTGCGACCGGTGCCGGCGTACAAGGCGTCAACACGACGTCCAACAGGATCGGTTACCTGGGCACGGGAATAGCTGCTGTCATGGGCAGCAGCGGCGGCAACACCGGGTATCTGGGGGTGAGCGAGGGGGGGG
>JABRVY010000140.1:0-9720 GCA_039961755.1 Acidobacteriota bacterium
CGGGGGAGGCGGAGCCTCTGGTTCCTGGTAAGGGAGGGCTGGCGTGAGCAGCGAACTGGTCATTCACGGCGGCACGGTGCTGACCATGGAGTCGAGCGCAGAGCCCATTGTGGGTGGGGCAGTGGGGATCCGCGACAGCCTCATCGCCGTCGTCGGGAGCGAGGTGGAGGTCTTCGAGAGGATGCCCGGGGCGCCGCGCCTGGATGCCGGCGGAGGGCTGATCCTGCCCGGGTTCGTCAACACCCATACCCACCTGGCGATGACCCTGCTGCGCGGTCTGGCCGATGACCTCACCCTCCGGGAGTGGCTGGAGCAGCACATCTGGCCCGCCGAGCGCCGGCTCATGAACGCGCACACGGTGGCGCTGGGCACCCGCCTGGCGGCCGCCGAATGCCTGCGGGCCGGCGTGACGACCGTCTGTGACATGTACTTCTTCGGCGCCACGGTAGGCGAAGTACTCGCCGAGATCGGCCTGCGGGCCCTGGTCTCGGAGGGCATTCTCGACTACCCGACGCCGGCGGCCGATAGCCCCGAGACGGCCTTTCGCCTGTCCCGGGAGCTACTGGAACACTTCCGCGGTCACCCCCTGATCCGGCCCGCCGTGGCGCCCCACGCACCCTACTCTGTCGGCGCCGCTCACCTCGCCAACGCCGCCGATCTGGCCGAGGAATACGAGGCGCCCCTGATGATTCACCTGGCGGAAACCCGCCAGGAGGTGGACCAGCTCCTGCAGGACAAGGGGCTCACCCCCGCGGCCTACCTGGCGGATCTGGGGATCCTCTCCGAGCGGACCATCGCCGCCCACTGCGTGCACATCTCCCCCGATGACCTGGAGCTCCTCGCCGAGCTGGAGGTGGGAGTGGCGGCCAACCCGGTGTCCAACCTCAAGTTGGGCAGCGGCATCGCTCCCTTGCCCCAGATGCTGGCGGCCAGCCTCAAGGTCGGCTTCGGAACCGACGGTGCCGCCTCCAACAACACCCTCGACCTGCTGCGCGACGCCCAGCTCGCGTCGCTTCTCTACAAGGGCGTCACCGGCGACCCCACCGTCTTGCCGGCCCGTCAGCTCATCGAGCTCCTCACCGTGGGGGGTGCCGGCGTGCTGGGACTGGCGGACCGCATCGGCACCCTCACCCCCGGCAAGGAGGCGGACATCGTCTGCCTGGATGTCCATGGGCCGCACGCCACGCCTCTCGTCGACCCCTTTGCCCACCTCGCCTACGCCGCTCGCGCGAGCGACGTGCGGCACGCTGTCGTACGCGGGCGGCCGCTCTTGCAGGACCGCGCCTTCACCACCATCGATCTCGATGAGGTTCTCGCCGCGGCCCGCGCCCTGGCGGCCGAGGTCAGGCCGCCTTCACACCAGGCTGTCCGGCCGCGGTGACTCACGATTGCAGGATCCGCCGCACGTGGTCGGACCGGATGCGAATCTTGACCGGCCCTCGCGGCGCTGGGGGCGCCGCGGTCGGCCCCTGAGGGAGGGGTGGGAGATCCGCAGCGGTTGAGGCAGCCTCTGCCGTCACCTCTACCGCCTCAGCGAACACCCCTTGCGCCGCCTGCCCCACCGTTGCCAGACCGATATCAATCGACTGCCGACTCGGCTCCGGCTCGGCCGACAGTTGTAGCTTGCGGAGCAGCTCCGGGTGCGGGCTGTCGAACTCCACCCCGGCTCGAAACACCAACACCCGCTGGTCGGTCTCGCTCATGGCGAAGCCCCAGGCGCGACAGCGCCTGACCGTGGCGCGCATGACGTACTCGCCATCGGGCGAGGGAAAGCGCAGTTCGCACCCCACGTTGGGGCGCAGGCTCCGTTCCACCTCAAGCTGTGCGCCGCGCTCCGAAATGTCCAGGACGCGAACGGGGAAGGTGGCATAGACCTTCGCCTTGAGCGGCTCATCGGGGGCTATCCGCCGGACGGCTCGTCTCTCGTTCATGGCACGCTCCTCATGGGGTCGCCCAGCTCTGTTGATGAACAGTATCACTCTCGCCGCGCAGGATTGCAAGCCCCGCGCACGACATCGAGAGCCGAGACGTCGTCATGGCTGCCCCCTGGGCGGGATTATATCGCGACTCGCTTTCGTTTTCCGCTTGGGGCGCTTCCGGGCGCCGACCGCTGAAAACAAAGGAGAATTCGAGGACATGAGTCAGCACACCCTTCCCCCCCTGCCCTACGCCTACGATGCCCTGGAGCCGTGGATCGACGAGCAAACCATGCGTCTGCACCACGACAAGCATCATCAGGTGTACCTGGACAACTTCGTCAAGGCGGTGACCGGCACCCCCTTCGAGCCCCTCGCCGCCGCCGAAACCCTGCGCCGGCTGGCAGAGGTTCCCGAGAGCATCCGCACCGTGGTCCGCAACCACGGTGGCGGGCACGTCAACCACTCGCTGTTCTGGGAGATCATGGCTCCCAACGCCGGTGGCAACCCCGAGGGCCCCCTGGCCGAGCGGCTGGCGGGCACCTTCGGCTCCCTGGACTCGTTCAAGGAGACCTTCACCAAGGCGGCCGTGGGGCAGTTCGGATCCGGGTGGGCGTGGCTGGTGGTCGGCCCGGGGGGCACCCTGGCGGTGACCGCCACCCCCAACCAGGACACCCCGTTGTCCGCCGGACAGACCCCCATCCTGGGGCTCGATGTGTGGGAGCACGCCTACTACCTCAAGTATCAGAACCGGCGTGCCGAGTACGTCGCCAACTGGTGGAACGTGGTCAACTGGAAGAAGGTCGGCGAGCTCTACCAGGCGGCCATCTGAACCCGCCCACACCGGGACCGATAACTCGGGGCCGCCCTCAGCAGGCGGCCCCGCGACTTACCGGGGCAGATCCTTTGCCGCCCGGCCGACGCACACGTACTCGAACCCTGCCTCGCGCATCTTTTCGGGCTCGTACACGTTGCGCAGGTCCACCAGGAGGGGTCGGCGAGCGGTTTCCTTGATGCGGCGCAGGTCGAGGGAGCGAAACTGGTTCCACTCCGTCAGCAGGACGATGCAATCGGCTCCTTGAGCGGCATCGTAGGCGTCCTCGCAGTACTCGACCTCCGCGGGGAGCAGCTCGCGGGCGTTGGCCATGGCGGCCGGATCGAAGGCGCGTACCCGTGCCCCCCCCGCCTCCAGCGCGGCGATGATGGGGATCGCCGCGGACTCGCGCATGTCGTCGGTTTCGGGCTTGAACGACAGGCCCAGGATCGCCACCACCAGCCCCGCCACCGAGCCGCCGCAGGCGCCGACGATCTTCTCGATCATCCGCTGCTTGATGGCCTCGTTGACGCGCACCACGGTCTCGACGATCTCGAAGTTCATTCCCGCGCGATGGGCGATCTCGGTGAGCGCCTTGGTGTCCTTGGGAAAGCACGAGCCACCGTACCCGGGGCCGGCGTGCAGGAACTTCCCACCGATGCGCCGATCCAACCCCATCCCCTTGGCCACGTGGTGGACATCGGCGCCGATGCGCTCGCACAGCGTCGCCACCTCGTTGATGAAGGTGATCTTGGTGGCCAGAAAGGCGTTGGAGGCGTACTTGATCAGCTCCGACGACTCCACGTTGGTGATGACGAAGGGCGTCTCGATCAGATAGAGGGGGGCGTAGATGTCCTTCATGATGGCGATGGCCTGGGGATCCTTGGCGCCGATCACCACCCGGTCCGGCCGCATGAAGTCCTCGATGGCCGAGCCCTCCCGCAGGAACTCGGGGTTGGATACCACCGAAAACGGATAGTTGCCGTTGCGCTTCTTGATGATCTCCTCGATCAGCTGGCCGGTCCCGATGGGCACCGTTGACTTGGTCACCACCACCTTGTAGCCGTTCATGTACTGCGCCACCGCCTCGGCCACCTCCACCACGTAGGAGAGGTCCGCCGATCCATCCTCCCGGGGCGGCGTGCCGACGGCGATGAACACCGCCAGCGCCGTCTCCACCGCCTCCTTCAACTCGGTGGTGAACTTCAGCCGCCCCGCCTGGGCGTTCTTGGCGATGAGCGCCTCCAGCCCGGGCTCGTAGATGGGTACCTGGCCCTGCCGCAGGCGCTCGATCTTGCCGGCATCGTTGTCGACGCAGGTGACGTACATGCCGAAGTCGGCCAGGCACGCGCCGGTGACCAGCCCCACATAACCACTCCCCACCACCGCGATGTGCATACCCCCTCCTGCTGTCCCGCCGCTGCGTCCGCGGGCCGCCGGCGAGTCTAGAGAAGAGAACGTTTCCTGGCAACCGAAACGGCACTCTGGCATTGTTTCCCCCGGCAACCGAGAGGTCTTCACCTGCTTGACCGCTGCCAGCTGTGGGCGGCACACTGGCCGGGTGACACGACCTCAGGCCGGCTGGGGGCCCGTCGCCCTCGTCGCAGGGGGCGGGCTGACCGTGCGCGCCGCCGCGGCGCTGCTGCGCCGCCCCTGGCACGACGAGTACTTCACCGCCTGGGTGGCCACCTCCCCCTGGAGCGAGCTGGTCCCGGCGCTGGCCCAGGACTCGGGCCCGCCCCTGCCCTACGTCCTGGCAAAGCTGCTCGCCTCGGCCGGGCTGGCTCCCCTGGCGGCCGCGCGCCTGGTGGCTGTCGTTGCCGGAAGCCTGGCCATCCTGGCGGCGGCCCGCGCCGCCCGGACCACCGGCGGGCCCCGGGCCGCCCTCTGGGCGGCGGCGCTGCTGGCCTTCCACCCCTTGGCCGTCGCCTGGTCCGCCGAGGGGCGGGCCTACGCCTTGCTTCTTCTGGGGGTTGCCCTGGTGTGGGACGGCCTGGCGCAGTTGGTCACCGATCAGCGCGGCAGCTGGAGAGTCGTCGCCGGCGCCGCGCTGGCCCTCTGGAGCCATGGCCTGGGGCTCGTCCTGCTGGTCGTAATGGCGATTGTCGGGCTCTCCCTCCCCGGCCCTGCCCGGCGACGAACCATGCTCGCGGCGGCGCTGGCGACGCTCTCCTTCCTGCCCTGGGTGCCGGTCATGCTGGCCCAGCCCCCCGCATCCCTGGCATGGATGACGCGCGCCTGGCAGTCGTTGACACGCTGGCACCAGCTCGTCGCTCCGCTTGCCTTTCTCCCACCGGGCGCGCGCTTCGGCAGCGCCCTCGACCTCCCCAGCGCACCGCTGCCCATCGTCCTGGCCACCGCCCTGGTCACCCTGGGCCTGGGCACGGCCGCCCTGGCCAGGGGTCAGCGAGAGGTAATCCGGACCGCCGTCCTGGTCCTCCTCCCCGCCGTCGCCCTCGCCGCCCTGGCTCACCTCGGGGTACCGGCGTTCTACCCGGGGCGAGGAGAGGCGCTGTACCTGGCCCCGGCGCTGGGCCTCCTTGCCGCCGGGGCGGCCCGCGGTGCTGCCCAGGCGGTGGCGGGAGCCCTCTTGGTGAGCATCGGGGCGGCGACCTGTGGCGTCGCCGTGGTCTCGTGGCGGCACACCCCCCCCCGGTCGGAGGAGCAGCTGGCGCACATCGTCGCCACCCACCTCCCCGGGGGCGGGACGGTGCTCGTCGAGGGGTACTGGCGGCTGGGCCTGTGGTACCACCTGGGGGAGGCCCGGCAGCGCTTCCAGCTGGAGACGTTCCCACCGACCGCCAACGCCCACCCCGGCTGGTACGAGGGGGGAGGGACGGCGGCCGACGCCGAGCTGGCGCGCCAGCTGCTCGCCGCGGAGGTACAGCGGGGCAGACCGGTCGCCTGCGTCCTGCCGCCTCACGGCGCACCGAGCGCGCTGCGCCCCGCCACCCGAGCGGCGGGGCTGGTCCCGGTGGCCGTCACAGCCGCCGCCGAAGTGTGGATGGCCCCAGGGGTCGGACCGTGAATGGGCCCCCTCCTGGGGTGACGGGGTGCGCCGACTCTCCCCCCCGCGGTACGGGGTGGGGCGTCGCCGCGTTGATCATCGCCCTGGCGGTCGTGCTGGCCGCCGCCGCCGGCTGGGAAAACTTCGCCACCGCCGACGAGCCGTACCACCTGCTGGCAGCGTGGACCTACGTGGTCGAGGGCCACGGCGATTTCAACCCGGAGCACCCGCCGGGGGCCAAGCTCCTGGCCGGTGTGGCCTTGCTTCCCCTCGAACTGCGCGGCGCGAGGGGCGAACCGGTGCAGCGACTGGAGATCCTGTCGCTGGAGATCCGCCGCTTCCTGCACCGCAACACCGCCCCCTGGACGGCCATCCTGCGGGCCGGGCGGCTGGCCATGCTGCCGTTTCTGGTCCTCCTGCTCGCCGGGGTCTACCTGTGGGCGCGGGAGCTGGCCGGCGCTGCAGCCGGAATGCTGGCGCTGGTGGCGGTGGCCTCACAGCCGCTCGTCCTGGGGCACGCCTTCGTGGTGCACACCGACGTGGCGGCGGCGGCCACCTGGGTGTGGACCCTGCGCGCCACCCAGCGCTGGCTGCACCTCGGCGGGCGACGGTGGGTGGCAGTAGGGCTCTGGTTGGGCGCCGCCCTTCTCGTCAAGTTCGCCGCGGTGTACCTGGCCCTGGGGATCGCCCTGCTGACCCTGGCGCTGGCCTGGCGCCGGCACCGGCCCCAGCTCCTGGGTGGTCTGGCCGGCGCCGCCCTGGTTGCAGCCGCCACGATCCCCCTGGGGTACGCCCCGGTGCTGCGCAACGCCAGCGCCCGGGAGGTGGCGGACACCTGGAGCGCCTACCTGCGCAGCGGTCCCGCCACCCGCCAGGCAGTGGAAAATGTGGCCCACCTCCCACTGGTGGGGCCCGGCATCGTCCAGTGGAGCACCGGCTTAGGGTACGTCGCCCGCACCAACCGCATGGGGCAGGGCATCAACTACTTCTTCGGCCGTACCTCCACCCGCGGATTCTGGCTCTACTTTCCCGTGGCCTTCATCCTCAAGGTCTCGCTCCCCTTCCTGGTCTTGGTGGTGGTGGCGATGCTGCAGCTGCGCACGGCGCAGGGGTTCGCGCTGCTGCCCGGCCTCGCCGCGGCGTACTACCTGCTCATCTCGCTGGGCAGCTCCTACAACATCGGCGCCCGTCACCTGCTGCCCATGGTGGCGCTGGCCGCCGTGACGGCGGGAGTGGCCGCCGCCCGCTGGCGGCCTGGTGCCCTGCTGGCCGCCACGCTGACCCTGATGACCTCCCCGCTGGTGTCGTTTCCCCACTACCTGGCGCACTTCAACGGGGTCATCGGGGTGGAGCGGGGGGCTCGGGTGTTGGCTGACTCCAACCTGGACTGGGGCCAGGACTGGCAGCGGGCAGCCCGGCTGGCGGCCCGCTCCGGCTGGGCTCCCATCACCGTCGTGTACCTGGGGTCCGCCGACCCCGCCGCGCTGTTTCCCGGCGGGGTCGACTTCTTCGCCGCGCCCACCCGCGCCCCCTACGTCGCCCTCTCCCGCCAGGCCGCCACGGTGGGGGTGGAGTACCTGGCGGCCCTGCGGGAGCCGGAGGCCGCCCGGGCGCTGGCCGCTCTCCTCGCCGAGGTGGAGCGGCACGGCCAGCCCCTGGCCACGGTGGGGCACAGCATCACGCTCTACCGGTTGCGGTCCCTCTCCGGCTCCAGCGCCGCCCTCTCGCCGGCGGCGCGGCGGTTGCGAATCAGCCAGGAGAGCGCCCTGGACTGATGAACCCCCCGCACCACGCTCTCCAGGTCCTGGTACAGCGTCGGGTCGTTCAGCAGCTTGCCCGCCGACCCCTGGCCCCGGTCCAGCTTTTCGCTGACCTGCCGCAGTGACTTCGCCAGCCCGGCCAGGTCGTCGAGAAACGACTCCGCGAACCCCTCATCCCGCGCCAGCCGGCCCAGGGTACCCTTCCCCTTCGCCATCCCCTCCCCCACCGTGGCGAGGGCGGCGGAGGCGGCGGCGATTCTCTCCATGGCCGCATCTAGGCGGGCGCGGGAGGCGGGGTCGCGCAGGAGCGCCGCCAGCACCGAATCGTCCCGCGCCAGGTCGCGCCGCAGGGATTCCGCCACCCCCTTGCTCGCGCTCACGAAGGCGCCCAGCTCGGAAAACAACCGCTCGTCCTCCGGGCGCTGCACCAGCAGCCGGCCGACGATCCCCCTGCCGTCCCGCACGTTGCGGAGCACTTCATCCGCCTGCTCCAGCACCGAGGTGAGGCGATCCATCACCCGCTCTCCACTCTCCGGGGAGACGGTCAGCTCCCCCAGAATCCCCTCCCCCCGGTCGACGCGATCCAGTACCCGCCGCAGCGATGCGGATATCGCCAGGACGTTGGTGACCACGTCGCCCCCCTGGCGGAACACCTCCCCCACGTCCGTCGGCTCCTGGCTGGGCACGAACCCCCTGGGGGGCAGCGCCGGGCGGTCGGGCGAGCCGGAGGAGAGATCGAGAAAGCGGTCGCCCAGCAGCCCGAGGGTGCGCAGCCGGACGCGGGAGTCGTCGCGCAGGCGCCCGGCCACCCGCGACTCCACGCGGAAGTGGACGACGATGTCCCGCTCGCTGGGATCGGCCGGCAGCACCACCCGGCGCACCGAGCCGACCACCACGCCGTCCAGCCGCACGGGAGCCCCCTCGGCCAGCCCCCCGACATCGCGGAAGCGCGTGGAGTAACTCTGGTACCGCACGAACAGCCCTTGCTTCTCCCCCACCGCCAGGATCGACAGCCCCAGGAGGAGGGCGGTGGCGGCGGTGAACAGCCCCACTTTCAGCCGGCGCCGGGCATCGGTCTCAATCACGGATCCCTCCTGCTCGCACGAACTCGCCCACCAGGCCGTCCTCGCGGGCCGCCTGCTCCAGCTCGCCGCGAAAAACGAACCGGCCGTCCCGGAGAAAGGCCACCTTGCCGCCCAGCTCCCGGGCGACGGCGAGGTCGTGGGTCACCACCAGCGACGCCGTCTCCCCCCCCTCGCCGATCTCACGGATCAGGCGGGTGATCGCCAGGCCGGTGAGGGGGTCCAGACCCGCCGTGGGTTCATCGTAGAGGATGACCGCAGGCTCCAGGACCAGGCCCCGCGCCAGCGCCACCCGTTTGCGCATGCCACCCGACAGCTCGGCCGTCGTCAGGCGTTCCGTCCCGGCCAGCCCCACCCGTTCGAGATACGCGGCCACCCGTTCCCTCACTTCACCCTCCCCCAGGGTAGTGTGCTCCCGCAGGGGAAAGGCGACGTTCTCGCCCACGTCCAGGGAGTCGAAGAGGGCGCCCATCTGGAAGATGTAGGACACCCGCCGACGCAGCTCCACCAGATCCCGCTCCGGCAGGCGGGCCACATCGCACCCCAGCACCCTGACGCTGCCCGAATCGGGCCGGAGCAGGCCGTTGATGTGTTTGAGAAGCAAGGACTTTCCGCTGCCCGACTGGCCCAGCACGACGAGCGTCTCACCCACGGAGAGCTCCAGGTCGATGCCCCTGAGGACCTCGCGGCCGCCGAAACGGCGGGTCACTCCCTCGAGTCGCACCAGCATGCCGCCCGGCATCGTCATAGGGAGAGGAACAGCTTGGTGAGGAAGAAATCCAGCACCAGCACGGAAATCGCCACCGCCACCACGGTTTCGGTGGCTGCCCGGCCCACCCCGCCCGCTCCGCCCTGGGTCGAGAGCCCGTTGTAGCAGGCGATGATGCCGATGGCGAAGGCGAAGAAGAACGTCTTCCCCAGCCCCGAAAAGAAGTCGCCGTAGTCCATCAGCCGCATCACATGGGCAAAGTAGAAGCCCGGCGTGATGTTCAGCTCCCAGGTGGAAATGACCATCCCGCCGAGGATACCCGTCACGTTGGCGAGCACCACCAGCAGCGGCAAACCCACGAGCAGCGCCCACAGCCGCGGCACCACCAGCTTGCGCAGGGGATCGGCGCCCAGCGAGCGCATGGCGTCCACC